>JAJRUI010000105.1 GCA_024277875.1 Deferrisomatales bacterium | reverse complement strand
TGGGCCGCGGGGCGGGGGGCGGCGGGGCACTGTCCCCATTGCGGCCGGTGGCCGCCGGCCGAGGGGGGGTGGACGACGTGTGGCGTTTCGCCGCTGGCCGACACGGTCGTCTCGACCGCGTCGTCGCCGGTCGAGAGGAGGCTATCGTGTGGGCACACGATGGTCACCGATGGGGAACCCGGCGACGAGGAATGGTGCGCCGGGTGCGACGAGATGGTGACCATCGTGGAACCCGAACCGGCCACGAGCGAGCCGGGGGGAGCTTGGCCCGTCGCCCTCGACGATTACGGGCGGGCGGCCTACACGGCTCAACACGGCGATACGCCCGACGAGCGCCACCTGGCCCAGGAGAAGGTGAAGAGCATCGGCTACGGGCGGGTCGAGGCGGCCCTGCGCTCGGCCGGCGTGCCCTCGACCCCCTCCTCGGCGCGCATCCTGAACATGGTGTGGCAGTACCTGGACCGCTGTCCGCGGTGCAAGGCGTGGGTCAGCCCGCGCAACCCGGTGTGCAAGAACCCCCGGTGTGGCGAATGCGGCAAGACGGTGGGCGAGGTTCGGCCCTGGCCGCCGGCGGACGTGGTGTGGACCGGCAACAAGATGCAGGTGGGCCAGGAAGCGTCTCCTCCCTCGAAGGAGAAGGGGAAACCAAGAGCAAGAAAACGAGAGAAGGGGAAAGGAACGAGGGCCCCTGGGCCCTCACCCTGGAGTGCGCTGCGGGGGACGGTCGCGCCGCGTCCCGATCTGACGCCGGACGAGGTGGCGCGGGGAGCACTCAATCGCCTGGCCGCTCGTACCCAGGCCCGGCTCGGCAAAGCCGTGCTCACCGACGAGATGGCGCAGGTCATACCCGAAGAGTCGTTCCCTGTGTTGCAGGCGGCCATCGCCGCCGGGGCGCACGTGGCGTTGGTGGCCCAGGATGGGCACGCCACCGACCTGGCGGTGGATTGGGCGGCCGTCTTGCAGCAGGGCTACGGGTTGGAAACCATCGCCCTGCCTTGTTGCGCCTGTGGAAGAGCCAAGGGCGTTTGCCATTGTACGCCTGCCGAAAAGAGGGCCTTCGAGGCCAGGCGGGCGGCGGCGCTGCACTGTTGCGACTTAGTGATAGGCGTGGATGTGCCTATTGGCGGAACAGGAGCGACCGCTTCGTCGGTCGAGGAGGCATTGGACGAGGCGCGCGGCCTGGCCGGTGAACCTCTCCCGGACCTGCCCCGGCCCAGCTGGCGCGTGGACGACGTGGAAGCCTACCTCGGCGACGAGTTCGGAATTCGACCCCGCCGTATGGGGAGATTGAAGGAACTGGCGGCGCGATATTACCAGTTGAGGAAAGCGTGGGCCGAGCGGGGGAGCCACGCCTTCGCACCGGCGGGGGTGGTCACCCTGGCCCTGGAAGAGGTAGCCAAGCACACACCGGCCGGAGGGGCCGATGGCCGGCCGGGTGTGGAGCTTTGCCCGGCCTGCCGGTCGTCTTTCCTGTGGGCGGGTAGCTGCCCGAAGTGCGCGGGGCAGGTGCCGCCCCGGCCGGCCGAGGCGACGCCGACGGGGTGGTTCACCGAAGACGGCCGGCCCGTCTATCACCTGGCGGGAGATACCGAGGGTCTCTTCTACGAAGTCGCGCCTGGGGAGGAGGTGCCCTACCACCGCTTTCAACGAGGCGAGTACATATTTGCGCCCCTGTGGTCGCATCCCGCCAGGTCGGCGTTGTACGACGGCGCGGGCCGCCGGGTGGACGAGATGGTGGAGACCTTGCGCCAGGCGGGGGTGGATGACGAGACGCTGGCGACGGTGCAGGCGTGGCGCTCCACGGAAACGTCGGAAGAAGAGAGGGAATTGATGAGCGGAAGGGGCTCGCGCCCGTTCAAGACCGCGGCTTCCCGGTTCAGGGCCGCGGTACATGGGTTGTTTGCCCGGTGCATGTCCAGGATACGCCGGCCGGGGGTGATCGCCTGGCAGGAACGGGAGGTAACCCGGCTCGCGGCCGAATTGGCCGCGGCCGAGGCGGAACTGACCAAGCCGTTCAAGGAGTACAGGCGATACTACCGGCGCGGCAGGTACGTGTACGCCAGCGAGAAGGCCCAGGCCGTCTACCGGATACGGCAGCGTCTCGACCTTGTACGGGGACAACTCGCCGCGGACGAGGTGGCCATCGAGGCCGCGATGGACGAGTTGCGCGAGGCGGCCGGCGTCTACCGGCGGGAGAGGGCGGCGATCCAGGCCCGGCGGCTGGTTGACTGACAGATTGTAACTTGGGGGCCATTCTCACCACGGAGCCACAGAGAACACGGAGCAAACAAAAAAAACCTCTGTGAACTCCGTGCCTCTGTGGTTAATTGCTTGATAGCATGAAATCTGTCGGTCAATCAGGGGCCCGGCGGGCAGGTTAGTGGAAAGGAGGATGTAACGTGCACACCGATTTCGAGCGAGGACCCTACGACGAGATCTTCCCCACGCCGTTGGTGGCCGGTCTCGAGCCCGAGGCCGTCCTGCGGGCGATGGTGGGCGAGGAGACGTACCGGGCCATGGGGCCTGGAGAGCATCGTGCGTTCTACGGCGAGGCCCTGGTCTACGCCCACCAGCAGAACCTGCTCCGCGCCCTGGCCGGGGAGATGGGCGACGACCCCGACGCCGCGGCCCTGTACCAGGCAGTGGTCGAGGAAGGCCGGCCGCTGAGCCTGCGCCCGCTGGGGATGGAGGGCCTGTCGTACACCACGTTCGCCCCGGTGCTGCGGCGGATGGAGGGCGACGAGTGGCAGGTGGGGCTCCCCGGCGTGGGCTTCTGCTGTACCACCCTGACCGGCGACGCGCCGGCCGTGCTCCGGCGGGCGTGGGCGTTGTACGTGGCCTGGGCCGAGGCCGAGGAAGGGGGCCGTGCACCGTGAGTTGCAACTATTGCGCCACCG
>JAJRUI010000104.1 GCA_024277875.1 Deferrisomatales bacterium | reverse complement strand
TCTGGGCAACGCACAGCCGGCTGGATCCAGTGAAGAAGGTGGCGAAAATGCTCAAGGAGCGCTGGTACGGGGTGATGAACTACTTTCGCCACCGGATCACCAATGCCATGGCCGAAGGGGTGAACTCCCGGATCGAGACCCGGTGGACCAAGGCCCGTGGGTACCGGAACAAGGCGAGGTATCGGCTGGCGATCTTGTTTCATCTCGGCGGCCTCGACATGGAACCGGCTACCCACTGAATTCCCGGAAGCTCCCGGCCGGAAGAGCGCGAACTCGCAGACGAACGGGTGCTCGACAGTGGGGAGTTCGTGGAAGATGTTCTGGCCGAAACAGAGGCCGCTGCGACCCGGCGGCCGGTGCGGAGTGTGGACGAAGTCCTGGCCGAGGTGGCTGGGGAGTTCGGGGTGAGTGCGGCGCGGGGAGAGTTCTACCGGAGGGCGTATCGGGAGACTCCGGCGACGATGGCGGAGTTTGCGCGGCGGACCGGGCGGAGCCAATCGGCGGTGTGGCTGGCTGTGCGGAGGGGAAAGCAAGGATAGGCCAACAGCTTTTAAACTTTGCAGCGTCCCTTCAGGGTTCCGTGGGCGTTGGTTCTCTGGAGGAGCAGGCTGCGACGCCGGGCAGAGCGCGGTGTTGCACGCCCCGCCCGGCACGAAAGCGAAACGGCCCCACCGGTGAACGGTGGGGCCGTTTGAAACCCGGACCCGTGACCTGGCGGTTTACAGGTGTTCGGCCGGACCGGGTGGCTGGCGCGCCTGCCTTGTGCCGGGTCAATCCCCGGCCGGCTTGCCCCGTCTTCGGGTCCGAGCACGCGACAGGACCGCCAGGCCGGTCCCCAACAGGGCCAGGGAGCTGGGCTCCGGGACCGGGCTGGGGGCGCCCGGGTCGTGGCGGTGGGTCGGATCGTCCGGGTCGTAGAACGTGGCGGTTCCGCCCACCACGTCCCAGAACGCACCTCCGAACCCGAAGCTGTGGAAGCTGTCCGAGGCTGCGGTGTTTCCCTCATATCCACCGGAGAAATCGCCGGTCGCTGCGCTGGCCATGAGGTTGTAGGTCAGCTGGTACAGGCCCGGTCGATCAAGGTATGCCTCGACCGCGAACGCCCCCTCGTAGTGGGTGGCGCCGTCGGTCACCGAGTCCGCATCGATGACGCCGGTGGTGTCCAGCAAGATCGACGGGTCCATCCAGTCGCTGTCGTAATGCAGTTTCGCAGTACCCTCATAACGCGTGCCGTCCACCAACTGCCACTGGTTCGCGTACCGCTGGTGGCGGAGTTCGGAGCCGAGGGTCACCGTCGCTTCGCCCAGGCCGTACTCGCCGATCCCCAGCGCCAGGTCTCCCTCGAACGCCAGGGTGTAGAGGATGGTTCCCGGGTCGGTGACGGTGAACCGGATGGCATTGTAGGCACCGCCCGAGGCGCCGGCCGTGTAGTGGTCCCACTCTCCGTCAGCGGCCCGGGCGTACGCGCCGAGTTCGGTCAGGCCCCGCACCACGGCCCCGGCGGACGCGGTGGCCTGGAGTTCCGAGTCCGCCACCTGGGTTTCCACCAGGGCGCCGACCTGGCTCTGGGCATCGGACGCGTGGTCCGGGTCCGACGTAGCGCCTCCGTTGCGGTGGATATAGGAAACGGCTGACGAGAAGGGGACTGCGTGGGCGGGCGGGGCGAGGAAAAGGGGCGCGGCCAGCAGTACGGCGGCACCCAGGGCGGCGGCGGTGTTCATCGGGCGTCCCTCCTTTGCCAAGGCTCCCTGGCGGGAGCGGGTCCGTGTGGCCCCCCTGGTCCGCGCGGCCGGTCGGCCCGCGGTTCTTTGTGGAGAAGCACGAGACAAAAAACATATCAAAAAACATGATAATGTCAAGCTGTGGATGAGCAAAAAGTCCGCTGTCCACATCTCCGGTCTTCAGCACGCAGACGTTCGCCCGCAGGGGACGGGTACCTGCGAGGAGCGGGTGGCCGCGGCGGGGTGGGGGAGGGCGAGGCTCCTTGCCGTGAAACGAAGCGGCCCCACCGGTGAACGGTGGGGCCGCGAAAGGTGGCTCCGGCGGTAGGATTCGAACCTACGACCCAGCGGTTAACAGCCGCTTGCTCTGCCTGTTGAGCTACGCCGGAACAAGTCTGGGTTTTTGCTGGGCTTTCCAGGTGTCGCGCCGGGCGCTCGCGCCCGCTCGGGACGCTCCGAGCCGCAGCGGGGCGACTTATACACGAGGCCGCCCCGGCGCGTCAACCCAAACCCGCCGGCCCGGGTCACATGAGTTCGTGGAACCCCACGCCGTCGTCCTCGATGGCCGCGCGCATCTTGCCCAGGGCCTCGACCTGGATCTGGCGGATGCGCTCCCGGGTCACCCCGAAGATCTTGCCGATCTTCTCCAGGGTCATGGGCTCGCCGTTCTCCAGCCCGAACCGCAACTGGATGATCCGGCGCTCCCGGTCGGTGAGCAGGGACAGCTTGCTGCGCACGAACCCGCACATCTTCTCGTTGAGCAGGCCGTCGGCCGGGTCTTCGATCCGGGTGTCCTCGAGCTTGTCCTGCAGGGTGAAGTCGCCGTCCACGTCCAGGGCCTGGTCCATGCTCAGCACCCGGCGGCGGATCTTGTGGAGCCGCTGGACGTAGGCGAGCTTGAACCCGGTGGCCTCGGCCAGTTCCTCCTTGGTGGGCGGCCGCCGCAGTTTGCGCGTCATGGCCTCGGTCACCCGGTTGATGCGGTCGATGTCGTCCGACACATGTACCGGGAGCAGGATCGTCCGCACCTGGTTCGTGAGGGCCCGTTCGATGGACTGCCGGATCCACCAGGTGGCGTAGGTGGAGAACCGGCACCCCTTTTCGGCCTTGAACCGCTCCACGGCCTTGATCAGGCCCACGTTGCCCTCTTCGATCAGGTCCAGGAAGGTGAGCCCCCGGTTGACGTAGCGCTTGGCGATCTTGACGACCAAACGCAGGTTCGACTCGATCATCCGCTGTCGGGCCGCCTCGTCCCCCTTTTCGATCCGGAGGGCCAGTTCAATCTCTTCCCGGGGGGTGAGGAGCCGGGTCTTCCGGATGTCCCGGAGGTACAGCCCCATGGAACTGGTGGTGGCGGTGGCCCGGCTCGGGCTCGGACGGGCCGACGGCGGCGGCGGGGGTTTGACGCTCGTGCTCTGTACTTGCAGACCCATGTTCCCCTCCTGAAGGACTTGGATCGTGAGCGGGTACCGACAATATAGAGAGAAATGGTCTTTTTTGGGAGGGGGAGGCGGGCGATTTATCCGTCGGGCTACCCCGTTTATCCGAACGGTTCTGAAAAACGAACCAAACCGCGTTCCGAACCGGTCCACCCCCTTGCGTTTCGCGGCGAAATTGGTGAAGGTTGCCGGCAGCGACGTTTCGGACGAAAGGAGCGCCCTTGCCCCCCCGAGAACACGACCCGTCCCCCGACGAGAACTGCCGCGCGGTCCGGGAGGCGGCGGCCCGCGAGCCGTACGCCCGGCGGATGGGCATCCGGTGCACCGAGGTGCGGCCCGGGTTCTGCCGGGTGGAACTGGTGACCACCCCCGACATGGACAATCTGTTCGGCCTGACCCACGGCGGCGCCGTGTTCAGCCTGATCGACGAGGCGTTCCAGATCGCCGGCAACACGGACGGCGTGGCCGCGTTCGCCCTGAACCTGTCGGTCACCTACGTGGCGCCGTCCCGGGCAGGGGACCGGCTGGTGGCCGAGGCCCGCGAGGTGGCCCGCACCCGGAAGACGGCCACCTACGAGGTGCGGGTGACCCGGGAAGGGGGGGGCACCGTGGCGGTCGCCCAGGCGCTGGCGTACCGGAAGGGGGGGCGCCCGCCGTTCCTGCCGGAACCTGTCGCCAAGGGGTGAGGCTCCGGCTTTCCAGGACCGGGCGGGTTCGGCGAACCCAAGATTCCGACCCCCCGAGTGCTTTCCCGCTCCGCGGTCTCCACACGCAGCGGTGTCCGCCGCATCTACTTTCGGATCTACTGGTCCTGATCCCTTTACGCGGTTGTCGTTAGTGGGGTGCTGCGCCTGTTGTCACCCAGCCACTTCACGGGATGGGCCCTCTGTTGATAACTCCTCGAACACACCGTGCCTGGAGGTGCTGGAGAAGGCACACGGCCTTTAGCCCTCTGGGTGTTGAACGGTATCACTTGGCCGGATCGCCGGAACCGTTCTAAGATGGCGAGCGCCCTGGTCAAGGTTTCAAATCCAGTTTTCAAGGTGATACCCTTGAATGTCTCACACCTTTCGGTTATAAAGCCCTCATTCGACACGCCTTGTTCCCTTTCCGGAGGATGTGAAAATGGATAAGAGACTGCTTCTGCAACTGACCGCAGACATCGTCGCCTCCCACGCCTCGATGAACGAACTCAGCCAGGAAGGCCTGCTGGCCGAGATCGACCGGGTGTACGCGAAGCTCGCGACCCTGGGCGGCATGGAGGACGTTGAGATGCCCGCCCTGGAAGCGGAAGAAGGGGGGGCCGAGGAGCCGCCGAAGCCGGCCGTTCCCCTGGAAGCCGCGTTCGGCAAGGAGAAGGTGTTCTGCATGCTGTGCGGGCGGGGCATGAAGACCCTCAAGCGCCACCTCGCCACGGCCCACGACCTGAAGCCGGGCCAGTACCGCCGCATGTTCTCCATCCCCGCCGGGACCCCCCTGGTGGCCAAGGACTACTCCGAGGCCCGCAAGAAGATGGCCAAGGACCTGAACCTGGCCGAGCGGCTGGTGGAGGCCCGGGCCGCCCGGGGCAAGAAGAAGACCTGACCGGCTGCCGGCCCGCCCGAGCCGTCGCGGCCCGGATCGCTCGAGCGGTCCGGGCCGCTTTGTCGTGTGCGCCCGGGCTAAAGGTGGACGCCGTCCCAAACGATGGGGAACCGGGTCCGGGCCCCGAACGGAAGGAGGTCGTGATGGGAACCGACAACGTCGTGTTCATGGAGGTCCTGGAGTGGTTCGACGACAGCGGCCGGGAGCTGGCCCACCGGCTGCCCGAGCACGGCTCCGGGGAGTTCAAGGTGGGGGCCCAGGTGATCGTGCGGGACAACCAGGCCGCCGTGTTCTTCTCGGGCGGGGTGGCGTGTGACGCCCTCGGCCCCGGCCGCCACACCCTGGTGACAAAGAATGTGCCGTTGCTCACGAAGGCCCTGGCCCTGCCGTGGGGGTTCACCAGCCCGTTCCGGGCCGAGGTGTACTTCGTCAACCTCAAGGTGTTTGCCAACCTCAAGTGGGGCACCCGGGACCCGGTGGCGTTCCGGGACGAGGAGTTCGGCGTGGTGCGCCTGCGGGCCCACGGCATGTGCAACCTCCAGGTGGTCCAGCCGGTGCTGTTCGTCAACTCCCTGGTGGGCACGGCAGCCAGCTACGGGGTGGACCAGATCGAGGCGTATGTAAGCGAGGTGGTGGTGTCGCGCCTGAACGACCACCTGGGCGAGCACCTGGACACCCTGCTCGACCTGCCCAGCCGGTACGGGGAGCTGGCCGACGGCCTGACGGCCCGCCTGGAACGGGACCTGGGCGCGTACGGCCTGGCGTTGCAGGGGTTCTACATCAACGCGATCACCCCCCCGGACGACGTCCAGCAGGCGCTGGACGACCGCAGCCGGCTGGGCGCGGTGGAGGGCCGTCTGGACGAGTTGCTCAAGCTCAAGATGGCCGAGGCCCTCGAACGGGCTGCCGACGGGGGTGGCGCTGCCGAGGGCGCCATGGGACTGGGGCTGGGCATGATGGTGCCCGGCCTGCTGGGCAATATGGGCGGCGGCGGGGCGGCCGGAGCGGGCACGGACGCCGCCCCGTGTCCGGAGTGCGGGCTGCCGGCCGGCCGGGACGCCCGGTTCTGCCCCCACTGCGGGCACCAGCTGCTGGTGCTGCGCCGGTGCGCGGGCTGCGGCAAGAACCTGACCCCCACGGCCCGGTTCTGCCCGGCGTGCGGCCGGGCTGCGGCCGCGCCGGCCGAGGACCGGCCGTGCCCGGCGTGCGGGACGGCCAACCGGCCGGAGGCGGTGTTCTGCAACCGGTGCGGTGAGCGGCTGCCGGGGGCCGGGTGAACGCCTGGCCGGCCGCCCGCACCTCGTGCCCCCAGTGCGGAGGGGCGGTGGAACTGGCGGCGGGCGACCCGGTCCTCAGGTGCGGGTTCTGCCGTACCGGCCTGTTCCTGTGGGCCCGGGGCCCGCTGCGCTACCACCTGCGACCGGCCGGCGAGCCGTCCCGGCGCCTGGTGTACCTGCCGTACTGGCGGATCCGCGGGCTCCGGTACCGGCTCGACCCGTCCCGCGGGGTGGACGGCGCCCTGCTGGACACGACGGTGCCGGCCCGGGACGGGCTACCCCTGGCCGGCAGCCTCGGGATCCGGCCCCAGGTGCTCGGGCTGTGGCTCGGGGACCCGGGCCGCGGCCGGCCGGTGGCCGCCTCCCTCGGGCCGGCCGAGGCGGCCCGGACGGCCGAGAGCCGCGTGGACGGGGCGGTGGGCGCGCGCGGGGTCGCCCTGACCCGGCTCGTGGGGGACACGGTCGCCCTGGTGTTCGCGCCGTTCGCCCTGGAACGGGCGGCGCGCGGCTGGCAGCTGCGGGCCGCCCTGCCGGACGGCGCGGCCTGGCCGCTGGACGCCGGCCAGGTTCGGGCGGCTCGGGCCACCCTGGAAGCGCCGTTCGAGCCCCAGCACCGCCACGCGCTCCCCCTGCGGTGCCCCGAGTGCGCGGGCGACCTGCCCGCCGCTCCCGGCGCGGTGGCGTTCTGGTGCTCCCGGTGCGGCCGCGGGTGGGCGCCCGGTGGGGGCCGGCTGGTGCCGCTGGCGTACGAGACCGTGCCAGCCCCGCAGCCCGGGTGCCGGCACTTCCCGTTCTGGGCGGTGTCGTTCCAGGCCCGGGGCCTGGCGTTCGACAGCCGGGCCGGGCTGCGGCGGTGGGCCGTGTCGTACCAGCCGGCGCCCCCGGAGTGGGGCCGCCAGCCGCCCACCGCGTGGGTTCCCGCGTTCAAGGTCCAGCCCCGCCTGTTCCTGCGCCTCGCGCGCAACCTGACCCTGGCGGCCCTGCCGCCGGGGGCGGCCGACCGGCTGCCCCCGGACGCCGGGGCGGTCGAGCCGGCCCGGCTCCCCCTGGCCGAGGCGGCCCAGGCGCTCAAGATGGTGCTCGCCGAGTTGGCGAGGGGGCGGGAGCGCGTCCTGGCGGCCCTGCCCGGGGTGGGGCTGCGGGTCCGGCGGGCCCGGCTGGTGCTCGTGCCGTTCCGGCGGGGACGGACGGAGTGGATCGAGCCGTCCACGGGCACGGCCGTGCCCGCCGCGGCCGTGGAGCACGGCCGTCGCCTGTGACGGGCTCAGCAGCCGGCCCGGCGCCGCAGCCGGTGGAGCACCCGATCGAGGTCCGGGGGAACCGGCGCCTCGAACGCGACGGGCCGCCGGGTATCGGGGTGCCGGAATCCCAGGCGCCACGCGTGGAGGGCCTGGCGGCCCAGGCGGGTCTCGGCCCGCTCCTCGTGGCTGTAGTGCCGGTCTCCCACCAGGGGGTGGCCGGCCGCCCGGAACTGCACCCGGATCTGGTTCTTCAGGCCGGTCTCCAGCCGGACCTCGAGCCAGGTGGCGCCGGGCAGCCGTTCCAGGACCCGGTAGTGGGTGACCGCCTCGGTGCCGCCCCGGGCCACCACCCGCTGCCGGAACCCGTCCCGGGTCCGCTCCAGACGGTGCCGCAGGGTGCCGTGGTCGGCCGCCACCCGTCCCCGCACCAGGGCCAGGTAGACCCGCTCCGGCGTGCGGGCCCGGAACTGGGCGACCAGGTCCTGCCAGGCCCGGTGGGACTTGGCGAACACCACCAGCCCGGAGGTGTACCGGTCGATCCGGTGCACGGGTCGCGCCCGGCGCTTCTGGGAGACCAGGTACCGGTTGAGCAGGTCTTCCAGGTTGCGGGAACGCTTGGCCGGCAGGGGAACGGTCAGCACGCCGGGGGCCTTGTCGGCCACCAGCAGGTGGGGGTCCTCGTGGACGATCCGGAACGCGTTGGACGGGCGGGACACGGCATCTCCGTGGTCGGCAAGAGGGGCGGGGGCGTGCCCGTGGGCCGTCAACCGGCCCGGGTCGGGCGGCGGTAGAACGCGAGCCGGGGAGCCAGCGGGAACACCCGCTGCTCCAACGCGTCCCGTTCCGCCGGGGGCAGCGAGCCGGTCCGGGCCACGGCGCGGGCGTTCGCGGCCACCTGGGCAGGGGTGTCGCACCCCACGCTGGCCGAGCACACCCCCGGCACGGACAGGGCGTACGCCAGGAACGGGCCCGGCCCGGCCACGCCAGGCACCCGGGTGGCGAGCCCCCGGAACAGGGTCTTCATCGCGATCACCCCGAGGCCCTGGCCCGCCGCGGCCGGCACCACCGTGTCCAGGAACCCGCCCGGGCCGGCCTCGGCCGGGTTGACCGGGCACAACACGCAGTCGAACGGGAACCGGTCCAGCGCCCGCAGCAGCACCTCTGGGTCCTCGTGGCCGGACACCCCGAGCAGCCGGACCAGGCCGGCCTCCCGGGCGTCCAGCATCGCGGCCAGGCCGCCGCCCGGCGCGGCCAGCCGTTCCAGGTCGCCGGTGGTGCGCAGGTCGTGGGCGTACCACAGGTCCAGGTGGTCGGTGCGGAGGTTGCGCAGGCTCTGCTCCAGGTGGGCCCGGACCGGGCCGGCCTCCCGGGCGTGGGTCTTCGTGGCCAGGAACACCCGTGCCCGGTCGGCGCCCAGGGCCCGGCCCAGGTACGCCTCGCTGTCCGCGTACGCCCGAGCCGACTCGAAGTAGCGGATGCCGAGGTCCAGCGCCCGCCGGATCACGGCCTCGGCCTCGGCGTACCGGCCCCGGGTCCGGAGCACGCCCTCGCCCCCGAGGCCGAGGACCGGAAGTTCGACCCCGGTGCGGCCGAGGGGGCGGGTGGGCAAGGGCACGGCAGCCTCCTGGAGCGGTTGCGGGCGATCGTCCGGCGAGGATAGCCGTTTTTGCACCGGCCGCCAGGAAACCGTGCCCGTCTTGGTCGCTGGATCTGGGTGGGCGGGTCACCCGCCCTTGCCCGGGAAGGTGATCACGGTGCCCCCGCCCGGGCCGGGAGGGGGGTCGGGCCGTTCGTCCGGGCCGGCCGGCACCGGGTCGGGCAGCCGCTCGATCCGCAGGGGCGTCCCCCCCATGGTGAACGGGTCGCCGTCGATCTGCCGGGGCTCGAGGATCCAGGTCATCTCGTGCCGGGGAACGGTGAGCACCGAGAACCGGATCCGGCGCCACCCGGCCCTGACGTCGGGCAGGATCTCCTCGACCCGGGCGTAGAACGCGGGCTGGTCCTCCGCGTGGACGAGAATGACGTCCCCGGGGCGTACGCGGGTGTCCATGGGGCCTCCTTACCGGGAGCGGTCCAGGGTTTCCGCCGCCGGATCGTGGGCGGCGTTGCGCCTGGCCGCCCGGGCCGGGCTGCGGGTAGCATAGCAGTACAGGCACCCGTGGGTGCAGGTGTCGTACGCACCGATGTCCGCGGACCGGGCGCACCGGCACCCCGGGCGCTGGCCCGGGTCGGTCCGGCCGTGCCACGGGACCCCCCACAGCCGGGAGATCAGGCCGCCGTCGATGCACGCGCCCGGGTGGATGCCGAAGACTTCGAGGTCCTCGCAGCAGCTCTGGACCCGGATGCCGTGGCGCCGGGCCACGGCGGCCAGGCCCGCGCACACGGCTGCCGCGCCCCCGGACGGGTCCCGGGGCCAGCCCGCCCGGTGGAGCCGGGCGCCGGGGGCCCGGTACGGGTCGTACACGCTCACGATGCACCGGCCCACGGCCCCTTCCAGGGCCCGGGCCAGGGCGGCGAACCGCTGCCGGTGGAACGCCGCGTCCACGCCGCGGCCGGGGGCGAGAAGAACGGGGTCGTACCGCCACGCGACCCGCTCGGCGCCGATCCGGCCGGCCAGGGCCCGCACGCTTGCCACGGCCCGCTGCCACGGCGGCGCACCCGGTTCCAGTTCCCGGGGGTAGCCGGTCACCGTGACGAGCCACAGGGTGCGCACGCCCCGGTCCTCCCACCGCTGGACCCGGTCCAGGCACGGTCCCGGGTCCCGGGTCCACAGGACGAGGGCGTCCATCCGGCCCAGGGGGGGAGGGCGCAGGTCGATCCGGCGGACGACGCGGGTGTCGAACGGGTGCCTCACCCGGGCGAACCCGGCTGCGATGCGGCGGTCGAGCCAAGCGCCGTACAGGGCCGGAACGTCGGTGCGGCGGCTGGCGGAGACGATCACCGGCGGATGGCGGCGAACTGGAGCAGGCCCACCGCGTTGACGGTGAAATGGGCGACCAGGGGGGCGAGGATCCCATCCGTGGCCAGGGCCACGCCCCCCAGGGCGAGCCCTGCGCCGGCGGCCCACGCCGCCCACGGCCACAACCCGCTCCTGGGAACCAGGTGGGCCGCCCCGAACAGGGCCGACGAGGCCACCAGCCCGGTGTACGGCAGCAGGACCGACCGGAACACCAGTTCCTCGGCCAGGGCGCTCAGGCCGGCCAGCAGCACGGCGTCCACCGGGTGGAGCCCGGCCAGGTGCCGGGCGAGCAGGCGATTCAGGCGCCGGCCCCACGGCGTGGCCCGGCCGATCCCCTGGGACAGGGCGGTGAGCACCGCGCCGAGCCCGAGCCCCCAGAGAAGCCCCTGGACCGGGTCCTGCCCCAGGAGCACGCGACCGGCGTGGGCAGCCCGAAACGCGTCCAGCGGGGTGGCCAGATGGGGCAGGGCGGCGAGGACGACCACGGCGAACGCGGCGTACACGAACGCGGCCGGGGCCATCGACGGCGGGCGGGCAGCGGATTCCACGCGGGCCTCGGGGTCGGAGGAGTC
The DNA here is from genome assembly GCA_024277875.1 of Deferrisomatales bacterium. GTDB lineage: Bacteria > Desulfobacterota > Deferrisomatia > Deferrisomatales > Deferrisomataceae > JAJRUI01. The sequence goes on along the minus strand of JAJRUI010000104.1, from coordinate 19,073 downwards.
GAAGGGTGAAATCTACAACCCGCCAGGGTGGGGCTGCAACCCGGTGGTGGCGCCGCCTGGTGAACCGGCGCCGGCCGGCGGCGCAGCGCTGCCGGGGCTGCGGCATCTGCTGCGACCTGTACGGCCACCGGCTGGAAGCCCGCCCGGACGACCGGGAACGGTGGTTGCGGGAGGGGCGGCTCGATCTGGTCCGGCGGATCGCGCCGGACGGCCGCCTGTGGCTCGACCGGGCCGGGGAGCGGCTGCTGGACGACTGCCCGTACCTGGCGCGCGAAGGGGCGGAAGCGGCCCGGTGCAGGATCCACGCCACCAAGCCCGCCCTGTGCCGGGACTACCCGACCCGGGCCCACGGCCACCGGTGCGTCCGAGGGGTGCGTTTCGACCGGTGACCTACGGCCAGCGGACCACCGCGGTGATCCCGGCTTCCACCGCGCCGGTCGAGACGGCCGGGCCGCCCGGATCGAAGCCCGAAGGGTCCCACCGGCCCTCCACCGACAGGACCAGGGCGTCGCTGGGCTGCCACCGGACGCCGGTACCCACCCACGGCACCACCGGGATCTCGCCCAACAGGCGCCACCCCCGGTCCCTGCCGCCGTGCGCGCCCGCCCGCTCTACCGCGACTGCCGTGAAGCACGCCACGCCGCGCTCCACCGGCACGGTCCAGCCGACGGCAGGGGTGCTGGCGGGCGCCGGTTCGCCGCTGCCCCGTGCGACCCCCATCCGCCAGGTCTCGAAACCGTGGGCGGCCGCCGGGAGCAGGAGGACCGCGACCGAAAGACCGTACCACGTGGTGCGCCAGGCGGTGCGAACGACCATTCGTGGGCTCCTGCGCAAGGGGGCTGGACCGGGACCGGTGGTAATGGATCGCAACATTCGTGCCGATACCGGGGACCAGGTCGCGTCGTGGATCCGGGTGCGGGCGGGCAGGCGTCCTCCCGGGCAGATACGAAATCGTACCTGCACCGTCCGCCCCGCTTGAAGCGCCACCGGCCCTGTGTTAGGTATCCTCCAGCGACCGGCTGGCAGCCGGTGGTTCCCCGCGTCGGCGTCCCTCTCTACCGAGACCTTTCTCAGCAAGGGGGTTCCATGTTCTTCCGAACGGTTGGTGCACCAAAGGCTTGGCAGTGGTTTGCAGTGGCGGTGCTCGCCACGGCGTTGCTCGCAGGGGGCTGCTCAAAGAGCCCCGAGGAAAAGCTCGCGATCCACAAGGCCCGGGCCGAGGAGTACCTGTCCCAGGACAAGGTGGACGAGGCGATCATCGAGCTGAGAAACGCCCTCCAGATCGCCCCGGAGGACACGGACGCCCTGTTCCAGATCGGTGAGGCGTTCCTCAAGAAGGGGAAGCTGCGGGAGGCGTACCAGTCGTTCACCAAGGTGTCCGAACTGGACCCGGCCAACCTCGACGCCCAGATCCGCCTCGGCAACCTGTACCTGCTGGCCAACTCGCCCACCGAGTCCAAGGCCCGCGCCGAGCGGGTGCTGGCGGACGCCCCGGACCGGGCCGACGCCCACCTCCTGCTGGGCAAGGCGTACGCCCGCGAGCGCAAGCTGGACGAGGCGCTGGCCCAGTTCGACGAGGCGATCCGTCTCGACCCCGCCAACCTGGACTACCGGATGGTCAAGGCTGCCGCGCTCACCGCGGCCCGCCGGCTGGACGAGGCCCGCAAAGTGCTCGACGGCCTGCTGGAGGAGCACCCGGACAACGGGCGGGTGCTCCTGATGCTGGCCCAGGTGGCCGACCTCCAGGGCGATGCCGAGACCGTCCAGGCCTCGTTCGCCAAGCTGCTGGAGGTGGAGCCGGACAACCCGGACGCGTGGGTCAGCTACGGCAACTTCTGGCTCACCAAGGGCGAGGCGGACAAGGCCCTGGACGCGTTCCGCACGGCCGGCAAGAAGGACGGCAAGGGCACGCGGGGCTGGGAGAAGGTCGCCGAGGTGTCCATCTCCCGGGACGACCTGGACGGCGCCCGGGAGGCCGTGGCAGCGATTTTCGCCAAGGACCCGGGCAGCGCGGTCGGCCTCTACTACGAGGGGCGCATCCTGCTGGGCGAGCGCAAGTTCGACCAGGCGGTGCCCAAGCTGCAGGAGGTACTGAAGCAGTACCCGAACCACCCCCAGGCCCACTACTTCCTCGCCCTGGCGTACGTCGGCCAGCAACAGCCCAAGCAGGCCAGGGGTGAACTCCAGAAGGCGGTCGAACTGAACCCCCGGTTCTACAAGGCGCGCCTGCTCCTGGCCCGCCTGTACCTGGAGTCCAGGGACTTCGAGAACGCGCTCCAGGCCACCGACGAGCTGATCAAGGCCCGCAAGATCCATCCCGAGGTCCTCCTGGTCCGGGGCTCGGCCCTGCTCGGCCTCAAGCGGGTGGACGAGGCCCGGAAGGTGTTGGAGAACCTGGCGGAAAAGGCCCCCGGCTACCCCGGGGCCCTCGAGCGCCTCGGCCTGTGCTACCTGGCCCAGGGCGACCGGAACAAAGGGCTGGCGACCCTGAAGCGGGCTGCCGACACCTTCCCGGAAAACCCGCGGCCCCTGGCGCTGGCCGCGGGCCTGCTGGCCGGGCAGGGCAAGGTGGCCGACGCGGTGAACCTGGTGCGCGGGCACCTGAAGAAGCACGGCGACACCGCGGCCGGCTACGTCCTCCTGGGCCGGCTGTACCTGGCGCAGAAAAAACCCGACAAGGCCCGCAAGGCGCTGGAGCGGGCGATCGAACTCGACGAGAACACGGTGGGCGCGTACCTGTTGCTGGCCGGCCTCCACAAGGGGCCAGAGGCCCTGGAGCGGGCGCTCGCAGACGTGGACCGCGCGCTCGAGCGCAACCCGGGCTCGGTGCGGGCCTGGATGCTCAAGGGGACCCTGCACGACGCCCGGGCCGAGGTGGACGAGGCGAACGCGGCGTACCGCAAGGCCCTGGAGCTCAACCCCGACTTCGTGCCGGCCCTGAACAACCTGGCGTGGAACCTGGTGGAGAACGGCGGAAACATCGACGAGGCCCTGGGCCTGGCCAGCCGGGCGGTGGAACTGGCCCCCGATTCGGCGGCATGCAACGACACCCTGGGCTGGATCTACGTGAAGAAGGGGGTGTACCTCAAGGCCCTGTCCCACCTCGAGCCGGCCGGGGAGGACCTGGAGAAGAACCCCGCGTACCAGTACCACCTGGGCATGGCGTACGCGGGCGCGGGAGAGACGGACAAGGCCGCGGCCGCGCTGCAAGCGGCCCTGGACCTGTCGGACCGGTTCCCCGGAGCCGAGGACGCCCGGGCCGAACTCGAACGGTTGCGCGCCGGCGAGTAGGTCCAAACCGGCGGGCAGGCCCGGGATGGAGATCAGCCCATGAACGCGCCCCGAACCCCCGGCCCGCACAGGCCCCACCGGGCCGCGGCGGCGGTGGCCGTGGCTGCCGCCGTCCTCACCGGCGGGCAGGCCGCCTACGTGGCCGCGACCGGTGCCGAGCTGTGCGTGGGGCAGGGGTGCGCCCTGGTGGGGCGCCTGACGCGGCTGCCGCCGGCGCTGTTCAACCTGCTGGGGTGCGCGATGTTCGCGGCGGTGGCCGCGCTGGCGTGGCGGGCCGGCCGGCCCGGGGGCGAGGGGGCCTCGTGGCCGCTCCGGGTGCTGCTGGCCGGGGCGTGGGCGGCCGAAGGGGTGCTGTTCGCGTACCAGTGGCACGTGGCCGGGGCGTGGTGCACTTACTGCCTGGTGGTGCTCGCCGCGGTCGCGGCCCTGAACGTCCTGTGTTCGGGCCGTGACAGCGTGTACGGCGCAGCCGGGTTCGTCGCCGTGGCCACGATCTTCTCCCTGCTGTCGTTCGTCCCGTTCAACCGGACGATCGCGGACGGGGTGGTGGCGGTCCGGCCGGGGCAGGGGGGGGCGGCCGTGTACCTGATCTTCTCCCAGGACTGCCCCCACTGCCGGGAGGTGGAACGAGCCCTGGAACACCTGCCCCGGTGCACGGTGCGCTACAACCCCGTGGCGCGGGTGTCCGACGGCGTGCTGCCCGGCCTCGCGCGGCGGCCGGGCTACGATCCCCGGGTCAACCTGGCCGTGGCCTCCTTGCTGGGGTTCAAGACCGTGCCGATCCTCCTGGCCGAGGAGTACGGGGGGTTCCGGGTGATCAACGGGACCGAAGCGATCCTGGACTACCTGTCCGGCGTGTGCGGCGACGAACCCGGGACGGCCGACCCGCTGCTCGGCGCCCCGGCCACCCCCGGCGCGTCCCTGTTCGGGACGGACGACGGGTGCGGGCTCCAGGTGGACTGCGACGAGTAGCTCTCAGCACGCTTCCGGGCCGGCCGACCGGATCAGGCTGGCCACGGTGCGCCCCCGGATCACCACTTCCCCCCGCTGGTTCTCGATCCAGCTGGCCATCTCGATCCGGTTCGCGTCCGGGTCCACCGCGTCCACTTCGAACACGGCGGTGAGGGTGTCCCCCACCCGGACCGGGGCCAGGAACTCCAGGGTCTGGGAACGGTAGATCGCGCCGAACCCCGGCAGGTGCATGCCCACCAGGGTCGAGAACAGGGACGCGGACAGCATCCCGTGGACGATGCGGCTGCCGAAGAACGTCTGGCGCGCCGTCTCCTCGTCCACGTGCAGGGGGTTCACGTCCCCCGTGATCGCCACGAAGTGGCCCACGTCGGCGTCGGTGATCGTCTTGGAAAAGGTGGCCCGCTGGCCCACGCGGACGTCTCCAAAGGTGACCATCCGGTCGTTCATGTCGCTCCTCCGGGTACGGTGGCCGAGGTGGCCAGCATCCCCGATCCGGACCGCGGGCGCAACCGCGACCGGGGCGGCTTGCCCCCCGGAGGGATCCGTGCGACCCTGTGGCCGCCCCGTTCCCAGCCGAAACCCGGACGTTGCCCATGGCCGCGCTGTGCCCCCGCTGTCGCAAGCTGATCTCCCCGGACGAGACCCGGTGCCCGTACTGCGGCCTGGCCCGGCCCAACGCGCCGTGGCGGCGGTACCTGGGGGGCGGCCCGTTGCTGTCGCCGGACCGGATCGTGCGCGACATCGTGGTGGTCAACGCGGTGATGTTCGCGCTGTCCCTGGTGATCGCGCCGTCCCGCCACGGGGCGGGGCTCAATCCGCTGGCGCTCCTGAGCCCGTCCGACCAGAGCCTGCTCCTGCTGGGCGCCTCGGGCACGGTGCCCATCGTACGCCTGCACCGGTGGTGGACCTTGCTCTCCGCCAACTACCTCCACGGCGGGCTGCTCCACATCTTCTTCAACATGGCGGCGCTGTACCAGGTGGGCCCGTTCGTGGTGAGGGAGTACGGGGTGCACCGGATGTTCGTGATCTACACCCTGGGGGGGATCGCCGGGTTCCTGGTGTCGTTCCTGGCCGGCGTGCCGTTCACCATCGGCGCCTCGGCCGCCCTGCTGGCCCTGATCGGCGCGGCCATGTACTACGGACGGCACCGGGGGGGGTGGTACGGCCAGAACGTGTTCCGGCAGCTCCTGGGCTGGGCGGCCGGGATCTTCGTGTTCGGCCTGCTGTTCCCGGGGATCAACAACTGGGCCCACGGCGGCGGGCTCGCGGCCGGGTTCCTGCTGGGGAGCGTGCTCGGGTACCGGGAGCGCCGGCCCGAGCAGCCGGTGCACCGGGCGCTGGCAACGGTGTGCCTGGCCGCCACCGGCCTGTGTCTCGCGTGGGCCGTGCTGTCGGCCGTGTGGCTTCGTTTCGTCGCGTGACGCCGAACGGCTCCTGTTGACCTCCGGGCCGCGGGGCAGGGCGGCGTGCGGGATCGCCGGGGGGGAGGGCCGGGGAAGACACCGAAAAGGGGCGTGCCATGGACTGGTTGAACAGCCGGGTATTGGGCAACGAGGTGCTGGACTACGGGGTGGCGTTCGGGGTGGTGGTGGCCGCCCTGGCCGGCGGCTGGATCCTCCGCCACGTCGTGGACCGGTACGTGGCCCGGTGGGCCGAGCGCAGCCAGACCCAGGTGGACGACCTGGTGGTGCGCCGGGTGCTCGCGCCGGCGAGCCGGTACGTGCCCCTGGTCGGGTTGTGGGCGGCCAAGGCCCAGCTGGCGGTGCCCACCCCGTGGTCGGAGTGGATCGACCGGGGGCTGGTGGTCGCGGGCCTGGTGATCTTCTTCTCGATCGCGGTCCGGTTCGTCCAGGGGATGGTCGAGGTCGCGGCCGCCGCCTACCTGCAGCGGCTCGAGGCGGCCGCACCCCAGGACCTGGAGGACCGGCGGCGCGCGGTGGAGCGGGTCAAGAAGCAGGTGCGCGAGATCGCCAACATGGTGTTGTGGATCCTGGGCCTGCTGACGATCCTGTCGAACCTGGGGGTCGACCTCAAGGCGATCTGGGCGAGCCTGGGGATCGGCGGCATCGCCCTGGTCGTGGCGGTCAAGGAACCCCTGGCCAACCTCGTGGGCCGTCTGTACATCTTCGGCACCGGCATCTTCGACGAAGGGCACTTCATCGCGTTCGACCAGTGGGCCGGCACGGTCAAGAAGATCGGCCTGTTCCGCACCTACCTGCAGCTGTTCAGCGACATGACCACGGTGTCCATCCCCAACGCCGACTTCGTCAAGGGCACGGTCAAGAACTATTTCGGCCGCACCCGGTTCATGTACAAGTGGGACCTGGACGTGCCGTACGACACGTCTCCCCAGAAGATCCAAGACCTGGTGGAACGGTTGCGGGAACTGGTGCTGGGCAAGCCCGAGGTCAACCCGGACATGTGCTGGATCTACCTCGAACGCCTCGACCGCTACGCCAAGGTGGTCCGGGTGTGGTTCCAGGCGGCGCTGCCGGACTGGGCGGTCTCGCTCCGGTACGGGGACGAGGTGCTCCACGAGATCCAGGAACTGTTCGGCCGGGAGGGGGTGGCGTTCGCGTTTCCCACCCAGAACGTGAACGTGGCGTGGCAGGGCGCCCCACCCACCGCCCCCGGCGACGCGTGACGCCGGGGCCCGAAAACAGTTCGGGACCGCCCCGATGGCGGCCCCGAACTGCAAGGAGGAGGAAGAGGAGTTGTCCGGCCGGATGTCCCGGGACGCTGGGAGCTGCCACCCTCCGCTGTCCCCGGTTCGTTCGTCCGTACGGTGGTGATCATACCCGGGCAAGATGAAGCCCCTCTTAGCGCCGCATTAAAAGCCCCTTAGAACTCCTGTTTCTTTCCGGCCCGTTGGCGGCCGAGTTCGCCCAACGAAGGAGGAGAACGCCGTGGAGCCGTCCGTCCCCGGCGTGGTGGAGGCCATCGGGAACACCCCGATGGTCGAACTGCGTCGCCTGCCCGAAAAACCATCCGTTCGCATCCTGGTCAAGCTGGAAGGGGCCAACCCCGGGGGCTCGGTCAAGGACCGGCCCGCGTGGGCCATGCTCCGGGCCGCCGAACGATCCGGGGAACTCACCCGCGACCGGGTGGTCCTGGAACCCACCTCGGGCAACACGGGGATCGCCCTGGCCATGATCGGCGCGGCCCGGGGATACCGGGTGCGGCTCGTGATGCCCGGGTGCGTCAGCCTGGAACGCCGCCGGGTGCTCGAGGCCCTGGGCGCCGAAGTGGTGCTGTCCCCGGCCCAGGAGGCCACCGATGGTGCGATCCGCCTGGCCCACCGGATCCTTGCGGACGCACCGGATCGGTACTATATGCCCAACCAGTACGCCAACCCGGCCAACATCCAGGCCCATTACCAGGGGACCGGCCCGGAGATCTGGGCGCAGTGCCGCGGGGAGGCGACCGCGTTCGTGGCCGGACTGGGGACCACCGGCACCCTGATGGGCACCGGGCGATTCTTAAAGGAACGGGATCCGGCCGTTCAGGTCGTGGCCGTGGAGCCCACCCTGGGCCACGCGATCCAGGGGCTCAAGAACATGCGGGAGGCCGTGGTCCCCGAGTTGTACGACCCGGGCTTCCCGGACCACAACCTGGTGGTCGAGGACGACGAGGCCTTCGACACGGCGCGGCGGCTGGCCCTGGAGGAGGGGCTGTTCGTCGGGATGTCCAGCGGAGCGGCCGTGGCCGGGGCCCTCCGGGTCGCCCGGGACATCGGCGCCGGCACCGTGGTGGCCTTGCTGCCCGACCGGGGAGACCGGTACCTGAGCACGTCGCTGTTTCGTTCGGTGTGCGCCGAATGTCCGCCGTGAACGGGGCGACTGGAGGACAGGGGATGGGGGCGGAGATTCTCGTGGCGTTCGATCGCGGCGCCAACCTGCGGATCCAGACCGTCCGCGGGGTCTTCAGCGGCGGCGCGCTCGTGGAGGCCCTCCGGGAGACCTTTTCCCGGCCCGGGTGCGACCCGGGCATGAACTCCCTGTGGGATCTGCGGGAGGCCGACTTGACCCGGCTGACCCCCGCCGAGATCGAGGACGCGTGCGCCGCCGTGAGGGCGTTGTGGGCCGAGAACCGCATCACCGGCCGGGTCGCGGTCCTCGCCTCCCAGCAGGTGGGGTACGGGATCGCCCGCATGTACCAGAGCATGATGGACGTGCTCGTGCCCGGCAGGATCGGGGTGTTCCTGGACCGGGACGAGGCCCTCCGGTGGCTGGGGGAGGGTGGATAGCCGCGCCTTCTTCGCGCTCAAAAAAAGGCGGGCCCTGGGGAGGCAGAGGTCTCCACCGGGGCCCGCCCTTCGGGGGGGACGGACGAAAACGGGGGCCGGCCGGATCAGTCGGTCGCGCCCAGGAGCAGCGTGCGCGGGTCGAGGGAGATCCGGGTCCTGCCCTCGGTGCCGGACGGGTTTTTGAACACGGCCAGGGTGAGGGCCTTGGCTTCGGGCTCGAGGCCCACGGCCACCTGCACCCGGTCCAGCAGGGGCGTGACCTTCTCGTCGAGGGGGCCGCTCGTCCGGTGGGTCCGGGCCGCCACCCACACCTTCAGGCCCTTTTCCCGCGCGAACGCGGCCAGGGCGTCCAGGATCTCGGACAGGCCCTCGTCCAGGTCGAGCCCGTCCACCACCACCGCGCGGGGGGAGAAGATCCCCTGTTCCACCAGGTCGGCCAGGCGTTCCTCGAGCTTGGCCACGGTGAACGCCTGCACCCGGAACGTCATGATCATCCGGTTGGCCTGGGCCTCGTCCCACACCTCCCGGGCCTTCTCCAGATCATAGCCGTCGGCCAGGTCCCGGTACAGCTCGTTGTACCACGCCTTCACGTGGGTCACGGTGTCCCCCACGCTCACGTGGAGCACCGGGTTGCCCCGGAACAGGTTGTCCAGGGACACCTGGATCAGGAACGCCGTCTTCCCGGTCCCGGCCCGGGCGGCGACCAGGCCGACCTGGCCCGGCATCAGCCCGCCTCCCGGGCTCTGGTCGAGGCCCCGGAGGGGGTTCTTGGCCACCATCTCGTTTTTCAGCATCTGGGTGCTCCTGTCGCAAAGGCGGACAACGCGGCTCACGGGCTGGCTCCGCCGTGGATCAGGCCGCCGACTGCTTCTTGAGTTCTTCCTGGTGCTGCTTCTTGAGTTCGTCGGCGATGCTCTGGGGCACGGGGCGGTACCGGGCGAACTCCATGGTGAACTCCGCCTTGCCCTGGGTGGACGACCGCAGGGCCGTGGAGTAACCGAACATCTCGGCCAGGGGCACTTCGGCCTCCACCACCGAGTACACGCCGTCCTCGCTGGTGCCCACGATGATCCCCCGCCGCTGGTTCAGGGTGGCCAGGACCTGCCCCTGGAACTCGGAGGGCGTCTCCACCACCACCTTCATGATCGGCTCCATGATCACCGGCCTGGCCTTGGGATAGGCCTCCTTGAACGCCCCGATCGCGGCCTGCTGGAACGCCATGTCCGACGAGTCCACCGAGTGGGACGCGCCGTCGTTGATGGTGATCCGGATCCCGGTGACCGGGGCGCCGATCAGGGTGCCCTTCTTCATGCACGACCGGAACCCCTTCTCGCAGGACGAGATGTACTCCCGGGGGATCACGCCGCCCACGATCTTGTCCACGAACTCGAACTCGCCGTCCTCCAGGGGTTCCATGAACCCGGCCACCCGGCCGTACTGGCCGGAGCCGCCGGTCTGTTTCTTGTGGAGGTAGTTGAACTCGGCCCGCTGGGACACGGTCTCGCGGTACGCCACCTGGGGCTGGCCCGTGGACACGTCGGCGCTGTACTCGCGCTTCATGCGCTCCACGTACACGTCCAGGTGCAGCTCGCCCATGCCCTGGATGATCGTCTCGCCACTCTCCGGGTCCACGAACGCCCGGAAGGTGGGGTCTTCCTTGGTGAACCGGTTCAGGGCCTTGCTCATGTTCACCTGGGCCTTGTTGTCCTTGGGGGTCAGGGCCAGGCTGATCACCGGTTCGGGCACGAACATCGAGGTCATGGACAGCCGCAGCCCCTCGGCGCAGAACGTGTCGCCCGAGGCGCAGTCGATCCCGAACATCGCCACGATGTCCCCGGAGTTGGAGGTCTCGATCTCCTCCATCTCGTTGGCGTGCATCCGCACGAGCCGGCCCACCTTGAACTTTTTGCCCGACCGGGCGTTGATCAGGGTGTCCCCCTTGGAGATCTTGCCCTGGTACACCCGCACGTAGGTGAGCTGGCCGTACCGGCCGTCCTCGAGTTTGAACGCGAGGGCCACCAAGGGCTTGCTCGGGTCGGTGGCCAGGGGCACCTCGGCCTCCTCGTTCTCGGTGTCCAGGGCCACGTTCTCCACGTCTGCCGGGCACGGAAGATAGTGGACCACCGCGTCGAGCAGGGGCTGGACGCCCTTGTTCTTGTAGGCCGAGCCGAGGAACACCGGGGTGATCTCCCGGGCCAGCACGCCGGCGCGCAGCGCCGCGTGGATCATCTCCTCGGTGGCCCGGTCCTCGAGCACGGCCTCCATCAGCTCGTCCGAGAACATGCTGGCCGCGTCCAGGAGTTCTTCCCGCCGGGACCCGGCCTCCCCGGCCAGTTCGGCCGGGATCTCCTCGTACCGGATCTTCTCGCCGTTGTCGCCGTCGAAGTACACGGCCTTCATCTTCACGAGATCCACGACCCCCTGGAGGTCGGCCTCCAGCCCGATCGGGATCTGCATCAGCACGGCGTTCTGCTGGAGCTTGTCCCGGAGCTGCTCCACCACGCGGTAGGGGTCTGCCCCGGTGCGGTCGCACTTGTTGATGAACGCCACCCGCGGCACCTTGTACCGGTTCATCTGGCGGTCCACGGTGATCGACTGGGACTGCACCCCGCCGACCGCGCAAAGCACCAGGATCGCGCCGTCCAGCACGCGCAGGGCGCGCTCGACCTCGATCGTGAAGTCCACGTGGCCCGGCGTGTCGATGATGTTGATGAAGTGGCCGTCCCACTCGCAGAACGTGGCGGCCGACGCGATGGTGATGCCGCGTTCATTCTCCAGTTCCATCGAGTCCATCGTGGCGCCCACGCCGTCCTTGCCCCGCACCTCGTGGATCGCGTGGATCCGCTGGGTGTAGTACAGGATCCGTTCGGTCAGCGTGGTCTTGCCCGAGTCGATGTGGGCGGAGATGCCGATGTTCCTCAGCTTCTGGGTGTCGATGCTCATCGTCCTCTGTTGCTCCTCTGCGGAAACCTTGCCCCCCGGGCGCGGACCGTCCGCGTGCCGGGCGTTTCCCCCCCGAAGGGAAACTGCCGTGGGGCCGATCGAAAAGAAGTCGGCCTGTATACGGGGTTCTCGGGCCGGTGTCAAACAAAAAAGCCGGCGCTGCAGCCCCGGCACCGCGGCAGGCGACCCCTTCCACGCACACTTTACACGCTTTCCAGCGGTCTGGTACTTGTAGATGCGCGTTTTCCCCGGCCGGAACCCGCACCGGCCGTCCTTTTTCCAGGAGCGTGCCGATTCTCCGCCCTCGGTCCCCCTCGGCGCCGGCTCGGGCGCTGGCCCACATCGAGTCCCTGGACAGGTTCGGCATCGACCTCGGCCTGGACCGGATGGAGGCGTGCTGCGCAGCCCTCGGCCGGCCCGAGCGGGCCGTGCCCGCGATCCACGTGGCCGGCACCAACGGCAAGGGGTCCACCTGCGCGTTCCTGGACGGCGTGCTCCGGGCCGCCGGGCTGCGCACGGGCGTGTACACCTCGCCGCCGCTGGAGCGGTTCGGGGAGCGGATCCGGGTGGACGGGACCGACCTGGCCGACGCGCAGGTGCCCGGACTGCTGGAGGCGGTGCTGGCCGCGGCCCCGGACGGGATGACCCAGTTCGAGGTGATCACGGCGATGGCGTTCCTGCACTTCCGCAGGGCAGGGGTGGAGGCGGCCGTGGTCGAGGTGGGCCTGGGCGGCCGGCTCGACGCGACCAACGTCCTCGTCCCGTCCGTGGCCGTGGTCACCACGGTCGGCGTCGAGCACGCGGACTACCTGGGGGACACCCCGGCCGCAGTGGCCCGGGAGAAGGGGGGCGTCCTGAAACCCGGTGTGCCCACGGTCACCGGGACGTCGGGAGAAGCCCTGGCCGTGCTCGACGCCCGGGCCGCGGCGGTGGGCTGTCCGCTGTGGGCCCTGGGCCGGGAGTTCGTGCTCCGGGAGGACGGCGACGGCCGGTACCGGTACCGGGGGCCGAGTTGGGACCTGCAGGGACTGGAGCCCGGCCTGGCCGGCGCGTTCCAGGCCCACAACCTGGCCGTGGCCGTGGCAGCCCTGGAGGCGGCCGCCGGGGCCGGCTGGCCCGTGGAGCCGGGACACGTGGGGCCGGGGGTCCGGGCCGCCCGGTGGCCGGGCCGGTTCGAGTGGCTGGGGGAGGGGCCCCGGGTGGTCCTGGACGGCGCCCACAACCCGGCTGCGAGCACGGCCCTGGCCCGGGCCCTCCGGCAGCAGGGGGAGTTCGACCGTTTGTGGCTGGTGCTCGGCATCCTGGGGGACAAGGACGCGCGATCCATCCTGGCCGACCTGGTGCCGCTGGCGCACCGGGTCGTGCTCACCCGGTCGTGTTCGGCCCGGGCGGTGGACGGGGACGAACTGGCCGGCCTGGTGGCGGAACACGGCGTGCGCCGGCCGGGCGCCGAGCCGGACGTTGCCACGGCGGTGGACCGGGCCCTGGCCGAGGCCGGCGCGGACGACGCGGTGTGCGTCACCGGGTCGCTCACCGTGGTCGGGGAGGCCAGGGCGCACCTGCGCCGGCTGGGATGGCTGGGGCCGGGATGAAGCGGCTCGTCGCCGGGGTGCTGTGGCTGGCCGTGGCCCTGCCGGCCGCTGGCGCCGAGGTGGTCCGGTTCCACCGGCCGGGGCTGGAGGGCCCCGTGCGTTTCGAGGCAGACGTGCTGCGTGTGGACCGGGACGGCGGAACGGTGGACGCCCGGGGTGGTGTCGCGGTTCGGTGGGGCGGGGCCGTCCTCACGGCCGACCGGGTGGCCTACCGGTCGAAAACCGGCGAGGTGGAGGCGTCCGGCAACGTGGACCTGTCGGACGAAGAAGGCAACCGGGTCCGGGGGTCCTCGATGCGCCTGGACCTGGACGCCCAGACCGGGGAACTCGGCGAAGGCGACCTGTGGATCGCCCGGGAGGGGTACCACGCGTGGGGCCGGTCGATCCGGAAGACCGGGCCGGGGTCGTTCGTGCTGGAGGACGGCGGGTTCACCGCGTGCCCGGACGAGCCGCTGAGCTGGCGCATCGAGGCCGAGCGGGTCGAGGTGGAACTCGAGGGTTACCCGGTGGGCCGGGGCGCCTCGTTCTGGGTCGACGGCGTCCCGGTGCTCTACACGCCGTACATCGCGTTCCCGGTAAAGACCAGGCGGCAGTCCGGTTTCCTGATGCCGAGGGTGGGGTACACGTCCCGCCAGGGGTTCCGGGTGGAAAACCGGTACTACTGGGCCGCGGCCGACAACTACGACCTCACCTTCGGCCTCCAGTACCGGAGCCGTCTCGGGTGGACCGAGACCGGGGAACTCCGGTACGCGATCACCGACCAGCGCTCCGGCCGTTTCCGGGCCGAACACCTGTGGGACCGGTCCCAGCAGGCGAACCGGTACCGGCTGGAGGGGGAGCACCGGGCCCGGTACGAGAACGGCGCGAGGCTGGAGGCGTCCCTGGACTACACGGGGGACAGCGGCTACCAGCGCGACCTGGGGGACGCGATCGAGACCCGGGGCCAGGAACGCCTGCGCTCCTACGTCCTGGCAGCCCGCGACTCGGTGTGGGGCGCCCCGTACGGCCTGGCCGATTACAATCAGAACCTGCGGGACGAGCAGTCCCACACCCTCCAGGTCCTGCCCGAGGTCGGGATCGAGGGCCGGGCCTTTCCCCTGCTCGGCCCCCTGGCCCTGGAGCCCACGGTACGGGCGACCCGGTTCTGGCGCGCAACCGGAGAACGGGGCAGCCGGCTGGCCCTGGCGCCGGTGCTGTCGGCGGAGACAGAGGCGGCGGGGGTCGGCCTGTCCGGCCGGGCCGGGTACCGCCAGAACCTCTACGACACGGCCGGGGAAGGCAGCGTGGCCCGGGGGGCAGCGGTGGCCGAGGCGGGTGCGGACGCGACCCTGTGGCGGCCGGTCGGCGCCTGGGTGCACACCGTGGAGCCGGGGATCCGGTTTCTGTGGGAGGAGGACGGGCGGGGAGGCTCCCCCCCCGGGTTCGACCGCTGGGACGCGTTCGGTGCCCGGCGGCAGGCCCGGTGGCTCCTGGAGTCCAGGGTGCTCACCGCGGCCGACCTGGACCCCCTGGCCGGGCTCGACCTGGAGGGCGGCTACGACCTGCGGGCGGACCGGTGGCTGCCGTACCGGGTCGAAGGGTTCTGGTCCCCGTCGCCCCGGTTCTCGATCCGGGGCGACGGGGCGTGGGACCCCCAGGTCCAGGACCCGTGGCTGCGGTGGGCAGGACGGGCGGAGGGCCGGTCGGCCCGGGGGGACCGGGCGTTCGTGGGGGTACGGTACGTCAAGAGCGACGTCACCTACCTGGACGGCGGCGCCGAGGTGCGCCTGGGCCGGTTCTTCACGGCCGAGTACCGGCACCGGTACTCCCTGCGGGACTCCCGCACCGTGGAGGCGATCTACGGGCTGACGGCCCGGCACCCGTGCTGGGCGTTGCGGGCGCTGTATTCCGAGAACTTCCGCAATGAAGACAACCGGTACGAACGAAGAGTTTATGTAGAACTCCAGCTCAAGGGGCTCGGGAACCTGGGCAGCTGGAAACGGGTGTTGCCGTGATCGGGCGGTTGCTGGCGGGGCTGTTGGTGGCCGGGGTGTTGTGGGGCCCCCCTGCCCGGGCCGCCGACGACCCCGGGGAGCGGTTGTACGAGGACGCCCGGCGCGCGTACCGGGTGCTGGCCGAGGACGGGCCCGGGGCCCGCTCTCCCGGCGCGTGGCGGGCCGCGGCCGAGCGGTTCCGGCGGGTGGCCGACCAGTCCCCGGGCTCCCCGAAAGCGGACGACGCGCTGTACATGGTCGGGCTGTGCCTCGAGCGCGCCAGTGCCCTGGCGCCGGCAGACGGGTTCGCCGAACAGGCCGAGCAGGCCTACCGCAGGCTCGCGGACGGGTACCCCCGTTCGAACCTGGCCGACGACGCCCTGCTCCGGGCCGGCCGGCTCCGTGAGGGCCGGGGAGACCTGGCCGGCGCGCGGGCCCTGTACCGCCAAGTGGTGGCACGCACCCCGGCCGGAGACATGGTGCCGGCGGCCCGGGCCCGGCTCTCCGGCCTGGGCCGCAGCGCGGCGGTGACCGGGGTGCGCCACTGGTCGGGCCCGGACTACACCCGGGTGGTGGTCGACCTCGGGGCGAACGTGCCGTACGCCGTGCGCAGCCTGCCGCCCGACCCGGCGGCCGGCCGGCCGGCCCGGGTGTTCGTGGACCTGTCCCCGGCGCGGCTGGCGCCCGGGTGCCCGGCCCGGGTGCCCGTGGACGACGGCCTGCTCCGGCGGGTCCGGGCCGGCCAGTACGACCGGAGCACCGTGCGGGTCGTGCTGGACCTGGCCGGGCCCGTCACGTTCCGGGCGTTTCCCCTGGACGGGCCTCCCCGGCTGGTGGTGGACGTGTTCCGCTCGGGCGGGGCCGACGTGGTGGGCGAGATCCTGCGGGGGCGTCGCAGCTCCCCGGCGCCGGGGCGGCCCCTGCGGGTTGTGGTGGACGCCGGCCACGGGGGGCGGGATCCCGGCGCCATCGGGCCGGGCGGCCTGCGGGAGAAGGACGTGACCCTGGCCCTGGCCCGGGCCCTCGTCCGGGCGCTCGAGCGCCGCCCCGCGTTCCAGGTCAAGCTCACCCGGGACCGGGACGTGTACCTGTCCCTGGAGCAGCGCACCGCCATCGCCAACGCGTTCGGCGCGGACCTGTTCATCTCGGTCCACGCCAACGCGAGCCGTTCCCGCCGGGCCCAGGGGGTGGAGACCTACTACCTGGCCCGGGGCTCGGACCGGGCGGCCCGGCGCCTGGCGGCCCGGGAGAACCAGATCCGGGAGGCCGACCTGGCAGGGATCGAGCATATCCTGGCCGACGTGCTCCTGACCTCCAAGGTGTCCGAGTCCCGCCGCCTGGCCCGGGAGGTGCAGCGGGCGCTCGTGGAGGAGTTGTCCCGGACGTACGGGGCGGTGCGTGACCTGGGGGTCAAACGGGGCCCGTTCTACGTGCTCACGGGCGCGGTGATGCCGTCCATCCTGGTGGAAACCGCGTTCATCACCCATCCCACCGAAGCCCGGCGCCTCGCGGACGACGGGTTCCGGCGGCGGGTGGCCGAGGCCATGGCCCGGGGCGTGGAGGCGTTCGTGCGCCGGGGCAGCGGCTGACAGGCCCGCCTGGGGGGCCGTCTGGTACGGGCCGTTCTCTTCCTGCAGGTGAGACCGATGTCGGATGAACTGATCCTGGCTGCGCTCCACAGCGACCCGCCCCTGGGCGCCCTGGTGGTGGCCCTCCGGGACGCGCCGGAACGCGCCGCCACCGCCCGCCGGTTCCTGGATGCCGCGCGCAGCCGGGCCCGGGCCCGGCACGACGCGGGCGCCGGGGGGCTCGAGGTGGTGGCCGTGTGGACCGGGCTGGTCGACCACCTGGTGTGCGCCCTGTTCGAGGCGGTGGTGCGAGAGCACGCGCTCCCCGCACCGGGCGGCCTGGCGCTGGTCGCCCTGGGCGGGTACGGGCGGGCCGAGCTGTCGCCCCGTTCCGACCTGGACCTGCTGGTGCTCCACCGGGGCGCCCCGGCCGTGGGGGCGGTGGTCGAGGGGCTCCTGTACCCCCTGTGGGACGCCGGGATGGACGTCCAGGGGGTGGCGCGCACCGTGGACGAGAACCTGGCGGTCGGGCGCCAGGACATCCGCAGCCGCACCAGCCTGCTGGAGGCCCGGCTCCTCTCCGGAGACCCCGCGTTGTTCGGCGAACTGGACGAGGTCGTGATCTCCGGGGAGATCCTGGGGGGAGACCCCGCTCCCTTCATCCGGGCCAAGCGCGACGAGATGGCGGCCCGGCGCCACCGCTACGGGGACACCGTGTACCTGCTCGAGCCCCACGTGAAGGAGGGCGAGGGCGGGTTGCGGGACGTGCACACCGCCCTGTGGATCTCCCAGGTGCGGTACCGGCTGCGGTCCCCGGACGAACTGGTGCGCAGGGGCGTGGTGCCGGCCCGGTAGGGCCGGGCCCTGGAAGCCGCCCGGGATTTCCTGCTCAGGGTGCGAAACCACCTGCACTTCCTCACGGGCCGGCGGGAGGACCGCCTGACCTACGAACTCCAGGACGAGATCGCGCCGGCCATGAGGTACGGGGATGCGGACGGCGTGCCAGGGGTGGAGCAGTTCCTCCAGGCGTACTACGCGTCTGCGAACCGGGTGCGCCACTTCAGCAGCGCCGTGATCCGCCGGGCCTGCGCCGGGCTGGGCAAAGGGCCGCGCCCGGGCCGGACCCGCGTGGGACCGGGGCTGTGGCTCGAGGGGGACGAGGTGAACCTGGACCCGGCCGTGGTGGCCGAACGCCCCCGGGTGTTGCTGGCCGCGTTCGAGACCGCGCAGGAACACGACGCCGAGCTGTCTCCGGGCGCCCTGGAGGTGGTACGCTCCAACCTGGACCGGGTGGACGAGCGGTTCCGGCGGGATCCCGAGGCCGTGGCCGCGTTCTTCCGGATCCTCCGGCACCCCCGGCGGGTCGCCACCACCTTGATGGCGATGCACGACGTGGGGTTCCTGAACCGGTTCATCCCCGAGTTCGCGGCGATCCACTGCCGGGCCCAGCGGGACCTGTACCACGTGTACCCGGTGGACGTGCACAGCCTGTTCACGGTGCAGGAGCTGCGGCGTCTGGCCCGGGGGGAGTACGCGGACGCGTTCCCCCTGCTGACCGACCTGATCCGGGAGGTGGAGCGGCCCGACATCCTGTACCTGGCGGCCCTGCTCCACGACGTGGGCAAGGGGCACGGGGGCGGCCACGCCGAGCGGGGTGCGGAGACCGCGCTGGTGGTGGCCGACCGGATGGACCTGCCGCCCAGGGACCGGGAGTACCTCCAGTTCCTCGTCCGCAACCACCTGATCCTGTCCCACACGGCCCAGGGCCGGGACCTGCACGACGAGGACCTGATCGCGGACTTCGCCCGCCAGGTGGGGGACGTGGAGTCCCTGCGGCTGCTGTACCTCCTCACCGTGGCCGACATCCGGGCCGTGGGCCCCGGAGCGTGGTCCGGGTGGAAGGGGCTGCTGTTCCAGGAGCTGTACGAGAAGACGCGCCTGTGCCTGGAGTCGGGCCCCCCCGACCCCCGGCGCGGGGAGCGGCGGGCGCAAGAGGTGGCCGACCGGGTCCGTGCGGCCGCCCGGGACCGGTTCCCTCCCGGGGACGTGGAGCGGTTCCTGGCCGGCGTGGAGCACGCCCGGTACCTGCTGGCCAACCCGGTGGAGGCGCTGGTCCGGCACCTGGCCGCCTACTGCCGGCGGGGCGCCGGCGACCCGGTGGTGGACCGCCGGGAGGTGCCGGAGCAGGCGTACGACGAGATCCTCCTGGTCACCCGGGACCGGCCGGGCCTGTTCGCTCAGGTGGCCGGACTGCTCGCCGCCCACCGGATGAACGTGCTGTCCGCGGTGCTCAACACCCGGACCGACGGGTGGGTGGTGGACGTGTTCCACGTGAGCCGGGAGCCCGGGGACGATCCCGGCAAACGCCGGTGGCGCGCGTGGGAGGCCGACCTCCGGGCGCTGCTGTCGGGAGCGGCTTCCCCGGCCGACCTGATCGAGGCCCGGCTGCGCCGGTCCGGCGGCCTGGCCCGTCCCCGGCCCCGGGTGC
>JAJRUI010000103.1 GCA_024277875.1 Deferrisomatales bacterium | reverse complement strand
TCACCCCGGCGATCGACCACTCGAGCCCGTCGGGGTGGGCCGACGCGAACCACGCCAGCGCCCCGCCGGTCACCAGGGCGGCCACGCCCAGGCCGGCGAGCACCTTCCGGTAGCCCGTTCCCGATGCGGCCGGCGCCAGACCCAGCACGCTGGGGTCGGCCTTCCACACGAACGTCACCACCGCCGCGGTGACCAGCCCCTCCACGATCCCGATCCCCAGGTGGATCGGCTGCATCAGCAGCACGAACTTGGAGAACGGCAGGGACGAGATCCCGGACACCACGGTCTCCACCACCACCCCGAACGCGCCAAGTTGCAGCCCGACCACCGCGGCCAGCATCGAAGCGATCGTGATCCGGCCGGGGGAGGGGTCGCGCCCCACGATGGGTCGGTAGATCAGGGGATAGGCGATAAAGCACGGGAAGATCCCCAGGTTGAAGATGTTCGCGCCCAGCGCGAGCAACCCGCCGTCGGCGAAGAACAGCGCCTGCACGGTCAGCACCGACGCGATCGTCAGGAACGCCGCGTGGGGCCCCAGCAGGATCGCCAGGATCAGCCCGCCCCCCAGGTGCCCGCTCGAGCCGGTGCCGGGGATCGTGAAGTTGATCATCTGGGCCGCGAACACGAACGCACCCACCACCCCCATCAGGGGAACCTTCCGGTCGTCCGCCTCTTGGCGGACCTTCCGGGCACAGTGGGCCACGGTGGCGGCGGTGGCGGCCCACAGGGTGCCGCCCACGGCAGGCGAGAGCAGGGCGTCGGCCATGTGCATGGTATGGATCCTTTCCTTTTGTGTGAGAAATATAGAAGTTCGTAACACGAGCTGTGGTAACCTTACGGGAGCCGTCGGGCGCGTGTCAATAATTTTATTTTCGTAACACGAAGAGGAGGGACCCATGGGGGACCTGACGCGGTTCGGCATCTCGATCGACGGGGATCTGCTGGCCGGCTTCGATGCGCTGATCGCCCGCAAGGGGTACGAGAACCGGTCCGAGGCGATCCGGGACCTGATCCGCAACGCCCTGGTGGAAGACCAGTGGGCCCGGGGCGACGAGGAGACGGTGGGCACGGTGACGATCGTGTACGACCATCACACCCGGGACCTGTCGGACAAGCTCACCGAGCAGCAGCACGCCCACCACGACGCGATCGTGTCGGCCCTGCACGTGCACCTGGACGCCCACAACTGCCTGGAAGTCGTGGTGGTCCGGGGACGGGCCGGGGCAGTGCGCCGGCTGGCGGACGAACTGATCGGCACCAAGGGGGTCA
Source organism: Deferrisomatales bacterium (assembly GCA_024277875.1). Lineage (GTDB taxonomy): Bacteria > Desulfobacterota > Deferrisomatia > Deferrisomatales > Deferrisomataceae > JAJRUI01. Next base: position 10,944 of record JAJRUI010000103.1, on the reverse strand, counting down.
AACACGGCAAGCTGGTGACAACCACCACCGGCCGGGACCTCCGGTAGGCGGGCGGGAGCGGCCGTGGCCAAGATCGACGCATCCTTTTTCGACCTGGGACGCCTGGACCGGCTCGCGTACCGGGACTCCCCGGTCCACCGCCTCGATCCCCGCGCCAAGCTGGTCACCACCGTGGTGTTCCTGGTCACGGTGGTGTCGTTCGGCAAGTACGAGGTGTCGGCGCTCCTGCCGTTCTTCCTGTTCCCGGTGGTCCTGGCCGCGGTGGGAGGACTCCCCGCGGGCTACCTGGTCAAGAAAGTGCTCCTCGTGTCCCCCTTCGCGTTGTTCGTGGGCATCGCCAACCCGTTTTTCGACCGGACGCCCCTGGTGGCCCTGGGGCCGGTGGTGCTGTCCGGGGGCTGGGTGTCGTTCGCGGCGATCCTGGTCCGGTTCGCCCTGACCGTGGGGGCTGCCCTGGTGTTGATCGCCACCACGAGCTTCCACGGGGTGTGACTGGGGCTCCAGCGGCTGGGGGTTCCCCAGGTGATGGCGGTCCAGCTCCTGCTGCTGTACCGGTACCTGTTCGTGCTGACCGAGGAAGCCGCCCGGCTGGTCCGCGCCCGGGCCCTGCGGTCGTTCGGCCGGCGGGGCATGGGCGTCCGGGTGTACGGCTCGATGGTGGGGCACCTGCTGCTGCGCACCCTGGACCGGGCCCGCCGGATCCACCGGGCGATGCTGGCCCGGGGATTCGACGGAGAGATCCGCACCCTGCGGCCGCTGCGGATCGGAGCGGCCGAGGTCGCGTTCGTCCTGGGCTGGTCCGCCGTGTTCCTGGCGTTGCGTTGGGTGAACCTGCCCCGGCTCCTGGGAAGCCTGTTCGTGTAGCAGGTTGCGAAAAAAGCAACCGGTTACGCGCCCCACGGAGGGGTTTTTCAGCATCCTGCCAGACGACCGGCCGGCGAGCCCCTCCGGGCGCCGTGGAGAGGACGAGATGAGCCACCACATCGTGGAAGTGCGGGACCTGGCGTACACTTACCCGGACGGCACCCGGGCGCTGGAGGGAGTGTCGTTCCGGATCACCCACGGCGAGTCCGTTGCGATCGTGGGCGCCAACGGAGCGGGCAAGTCCACCCTGCTGCTCCACCTGAGCGGAGTGCTCTTCCCCCAGGAGGGCACCGTCCGGATCGGGGACATCCCCCTCACCAAGGGCACCCTGCCCGAGATCCGCCGGACCGTGGGCACCGTGTTCCAGGATCCCGACGACCAGCTGTTCATGCCCACCGTGTACGACGACGTGGCGTTCGGCCCCCTGAATCTGGGGCTGCCCGCCGACGAGGTAGACGCCCGGGTGACCCGCGCCCTGGAACGGGTGGGCGCCCTGGCCCTGCGCGACCGGCCGCCCCACCGGTTGTCCGGGGGCGAAAAACGCTCGGTCGCCATCGCCACGGTCCTAGCCATGAGTCCGGACATCCTGGTGTTGGACGAACCCAGTTCCAACCTTGACCCGAAGGCCCGGCGCCGGTTGATCGGCCTGCTCCTGTCGTTCCAGCACACCAAGATCATCGCCACCCACGACCTGGACATGGTAATGGAGGTGTGCGAGCGCACGATCGTGGTCCACGACGGCCGGGTGACGGCCGACGGCCCCACCCGCGAGGTGTTCGCCGACGACGCGCTCCTGGAGGCGAGCAGCCTGGAGCGGCCGCTGTCGCTCCAGGGGTGCCCGATATGCGGGGAGGGGGGCTCGCTCCGACCGGCCGCGCCTTAACGCGAGGCAGGGGCGTCGCCGGGCTGGGAGACGGATGCTTTCCCGCCCGGCGGAGAACCCAGGGCTCGCAGCCGGGCCCGCACCTCGGGAGAACCGGGCTCGAGCTCGTCGGCCCGGCCGTACCACAGCCGGGCGCCGGCCAGGTCCCCGACCAACGCAGCCACCGCGCCCCGGTCCCGGGCAATCCGTGCCCGCAGCTGTCCGTCGGCTCCGGGCACGGCCCACGCGGCGTCCAGCAGCTTTCGAGCGGCGGCCAGGGCGTCCGGGTCTGCTCCGCCCACGGCCACGGCCACCGCCGCCCTCTCGGCTAGGATCGTCGCGTACGGCGCACCGGCCCGGCCGTCGGGAACCTTTTCTAGGAGACGGGCGGCCTCGGCCAGGAGACGGGCGGCCTCGGCCGGCTCCGCGGCCCTGGCCCGGGACACCAGCTCGGCCACCTGTCCGGCCAGCCGCCGCCCCTCGGCCAGTTCCCGGGCTTCGTGGCGGGCCCGCACCCACGCCCCGAGCCCCAGGCCCAGGACGAGCACCAGGGCCCACGCGACCCACGGGATCCGCCGGCTGCTACGTCCGGGAGCAGAAGGAGCGATGGGACGATCTCCTCGTCGAAGACGGCCTGGGCACAGGAACGCCCGGCCGCTGGGCAACCGGGCAGGCCCCGATGCTACGCAGGTCTCCGGAGCGTGTCAACGCAGGCACGCTGGCCCGCGCCGGGGCTTTCCTCCCCGGGGGTTTTGGGATAAGGTTCGAACACTTGGCAGCCTCGCCAGGCCCCTGCGGGGCCCGGCATCGGGGAAAGTACCGTTGCCGGATCCGGGGGCCGCAGCCGGTGGAGGGACACGGGGCATGCTTCCGGCCGGGCGCAAGTAGCAACATCCGATCGCCGCGCCTTCGCATGCCGTTGCCGGAGCCGCTTGTTCGGGCGGCCAGCTGAGGTTCGACAACAAAGGTTCGGGGGGCGCGGCGGGTCAAGGAGCCGCGCCCGGCTCTCCATCAGGCCCCATGCCCCCCGGGACGGTGGGGTGGCTCCAAGGAGGCGGCACCACACTTGTGCCACACCTGGGAACCCATGGAGATCGCAGAGGTTTTCAAACCTCCCGGCCTCCTCGCGTCCTGGCGGAAGTTGCTGGGAAGCGCTTGCGTTTTCGGTCCGTTTCCGGGCGGAAGAGGAATCTGCGATGGCGGACAGGTGCAAGATCCTCGCGGTGGACGATGAACCCAACATCCTGCTGTCCCTGGAGTACATGCTGGAGCGGGAGGGCTACGACGTACACACGGCCCGGGACGGGGACGAGGCCCTCGAAGTGGCCGGGCGGATCCGGCCGGACCTGGTGCTCCTGGACGTGGCCATGCCCCACCGGGACGGCTACGAAGTGTGCCGGATCCTGCGCAGCGACCCCCGGACCGCGCCGATCAAGGTGATCATGCTGACGGCAAAGGGACAGCTGCTGGAAAAGAAGAAAGGCCTCGAGGTCGGGGCCGACCTGTACGTGCCCAAGCCGTTCAGCGCCGACGACCTGCTCGACAAGATCCGGACCCTGCTCGCCCGATGACCCCCACCCGTACGCCGGCCGAACGTCCCCGCCGCCGGAGCCTCCGGTACCGGATGGTGGCGACGTTTCTCGGGCTGGTATTGATCCCGTTCTGCGCCGCACTGGCACTGGTGTTCGTGGTGGCCCGCCACGACGTGAGCCGGATCCAGGGCGAGGCCCTGGCCCAGGAAGCCCGGCTCCTGGGCGACCTGCTCTACACCCAGATCGAGTCCGCGGGGCGGGCTGCCGCGGCCGTGGCCAGCCTGTCCGACGTGCGCGAACACCTGGCCGGCAGGGGGCCCTACCCCACGAAGGCCCTGTCCCAGGCCCGGCGGTTCCTCGCCGGGGTGGAGGACCTGCAGTTGTTCCCTGCCGGCCGCCCCGACGGCGGTGCACCCGTGGGACCGGCCGAGGGATCCAGCGGGCTGGGGTGGGGGGACACCCTGGAGTACCGGATCGGGGTCACCGACCTGGACGGGCGGTGGGTGGGTTCGGTGCGCCTGGTGTACAACCTCGACCGCCTGCAACGCCTGGTCCTGTGGTACCGGTCCGGGGAGCACGGCCGTGCGGTGCTGTTCACCCGCCAGGGCCAGCGACTGGCCGGGCCGGCCGACGTGCCCGTGCCAGGCACCGGGATCCCAACCGGGTGGGGCACGTTCGAAAGCCGCGGCGAAACCTATGCGGCCGGGGTTGCCCCGGTGGACCCGGCGGGCACCGTGGCGCCGGACTGGCTCGTGGCCGTGGTGGAACCCGCGTCCGCCCTGCTCGCCCCGTTCTATTTCGTCACCCAGCAGGTGGCGCTGCTCCTCGCGGTGCTCGTGCTGGCCACGGTGGCGCTCGCGTGGCGCATGGCCGACGGTTTCCTCAAGCCGATCCTCGATATCCGCCACGGCGCCGAGATCATCTCCCGGATCAACCTGGACCACCGGATCCGGGTGGACACCGGGGACGAACTCGAAGAGTTGGCCGGCGTGCTCAACCGAATGGCCGAGACCCTGTCCACGAACTACGAGGAGTTGCGCAACCGGGTCCGGGAGACGACCCGGTCCCTCCAAGAGGAGCGCAACCGGTTGGCCACGGTGCTGCGTACCATGGCCGAGGGGGTGGTCGTGGCCAACGAGGAGGGGGCGATCCTGCTGATGAACCCCCGGGCCCGGCTCGTGCTGGACAAAGGGCCGTCGTCCGCCCTGGGCGCACCCCTGTTCCGGGTGCTGCCCCCGGACCGGATCGGGTTCATCCTGCGCCGCCTGCGCAAGGCGTGGAACGAGGGGCAGGACGCCGTGGTGGACGCGGTGTTCCCCCTGCCGGACGGTACGGTGCTCCAGGGCTCGGTCACCGCCGTCCCGGGTCCGTGCGGGGCACGGGCCGGGTTTCTGCTGGTGTTCCGGGACGTGAGCCCGGGCACCGAGGAGGCCCGGGCCGAAGAGACCCTGTCCGAGCTGCCCGAACTGCTCCGGGGGCCGGTGGGCACGGCCCGGGCGCTCCTCGAGACCCTGGAGCGCCACCCGGACATGCCCGCCGAAAAGCAGCGCGAGTTCCGGTCGGCCCTGGCAGAGGAACTGGACCGGCTCACCGGACGGGTGCAGCAGATGGACGCGGTGGCCGCCCTGAGGGGGCGGTGGCACGGGTCGCCCATCGACCCGCGGGACCTGGTGGAGGAGACGGTGCTGCTGTCCGCCGGGGTGTACGTGGACATCCAGGTGCCCGACGAGCGGGTCCCCCAGGTCGTGGTGGAGCCGTTCACCTGGGCCGCGTGCGTGGCCCGGGTGGTGCGGTGGCTCGCGGACCGGTCTTCCGGCTGGAAGCCGGTATCCGGCTCCCTGCGGGTGGAAGACCAGGCCGTGGTCACCGTGCTGCGGGTCGAGGGCGGGGTGGACGCCGACCCCGCCGAACTCGAGTCCCTGGAAGTGGCCCCAGCCGGGGAACGGCCGTTTCCCCTGGGGCTGGGGGTCCGGCGGAACCGGGGAGAGCTGTGGACCCGGGAGGTGGAGGGCGGGTTCGAGGTATGCCTCGGGCTGGAGCCGGCCGTCACAGGCCCCCGGCTCGTCACCGCGCCGGGCATCGCGGACGAGCAGCCCGAGTTCTACGACTTCGACCTGTTCCTTCCCCGCCCGTCGGTGGAACCCCGGTCCCGGCTCGACGCGCCCCTGGCCGACCTGGAGTACGTGGTGTTCGACACCGAGACCACGGGCCTCAGGCCGTCCGAAGGGGACCGGATCGTCAGCCTGAGCGGCGTCCGGATCCGGGGGGGCCGCATCCAGCACGCCGAGACGTTCCACGCCCTGGTCAACCCCGGCCGGCCGATCCCGCCGGAGTCCACCGTGTTCCACGGCATCACCGACGCGGACGTGGCCGACGCCCCGCCGATCGGTGAGGTGGTGGCCGATTTCCAACGGTTCGTGGGCGACGCCATCCTGGTGGCCCACAACGCCGCCTTCGACAAGCGGTTCCTGGACATTGCGTGCCGGGAGGCGGGCCTGCCCCTGATCGACAACCCGATCCTGGACACCCTGTTCCTATCCTACGGGATCCACAAGGAGTTCCAGGGGCACAACCTGGACGCGATCGCCGAACGGCTGGGGGTGACCGTGGAGGGCCGCCACACCTCCCTGGGCGACGCCCGGGCCACGGCCGAGGTGTTCCTCAAGCTGGTCTCCCTGCTGCCCGAGCGGGGCGTGGTCACCCTGAAGGACGCCAAGACGTTCTGCGACCGGATGCTGCTGCTCCGGTGGCAGTCGTCCCGGTACTGACCGCAACCCCGCCCTCTCCCGAAGGAGACGCTGTGGACCCGGTGTCCCGCCGCCTCGCCGCCCTTGCCGTACTCGGCCTGGTGGCGTTCGTGTCCCCGGTGTTCGGCGCGTTCAACCGGCCGGTGTGGCTGGCGGGCCTGCCCCTGCTCCCCCTGTACCTGTTCGGCTGCTGGGCCGCCCTGGTGGTGGCGGCAGCGATCCTGGAGCGCCACCGGTGAGTCGCACCGCGTGGGTGACGGCAGCCGGGCTGCTGTACGTGCTGGGCCTGTTCGCGATCGCGTTCGCCACCGACCGGGCCCGCCGCCGGGGCCACAGCCCGGTGGACCACCCGTGGGTGTACAGCCTGTCCCTCGCCGTGTACTGCACCGAGTGGACGTTCTACGGCAGCGTCGGGCGGGCCGTGACCAAGGGGCTGGGGTTCCTTCCGATCTACCTGGGGCCCACCCTGGTGTTCTTCCTGGCCCCGGGGCTGCTGCGCCGGCTGGTCGCGTTCTGCCGGGCACAGGGGGTCACCAGCGTGCCCGACCTCCTGGAGACCCTGTACGGCAAGGGCAAGGCCCTGGGCACCCTGGCCACGGTGATCCTGGTGGCCGGTGTGACCCCGTACATCGGGCTCCAGCTCAAGGCCGTGGCCCACTCGTTCGACCTGCTCACGGGCCGGGCCGGGGTCCCCGGGGTGGCCGGGGACGCCGCGTTCTGGGCCGCCCTGGGCCTGGCCCTGTTCTCGATGCTGTTCGGCGCCCGGTCCCTGGTGGCCACCGAGCGACACGAGGGAATGGTGGCTGCGGTGGCGTTCGAGAGCGCGGTCAAACTGATCACCTTCCTACTGCTGGGCGTGTACATCACCTGGGGCATCGGGGGCGGCCTGGCCGCGGTGTTCCGGGACGCGGCCGCCGACCCCGAGATCCGGCGGCTGTTCGTGATCGGGCCCGGGTCGGGCACCGGCACGGCCGAGTGGACCACCCTGGTGATCCTGTCGTCCGCCGCGATCGTGCTCCTGCCGCGGCAGTTCCACATGCTGGCCGTAGAGAACGTGCGCGAGGAACACATCCGGCCCGCCTCCTGGGCGTTTCCCACCTACCTGCTGCTGATGAACCTATTCGTCCTGCCGGTGGCCCTGGTGGGGCACACCCACGGCGCCCCCGACTCACCGGCCGCCTACTACCTGATCACCCTGCCCCTGGAACGGGGGCACACCGGCCTGGCCGGACTGGCGTTCCTCGGCGGTTTCTCGGCGGCCACCAGCATGGTGATCGTGTCGTCGGTGGCCCTGGCCACGATGATCCAGCACCACCTGGTGTCGCCGGTGGTGCTGGAGCGATGGGCGGGCCACGACCTGGGCCGGCCGCTCCTGCACGCCAAGCGGGCCGCGATCCTGGGCGTGATCCTGTTGGGATACGGGTTCAACCGGTGGATCGGCGAGTCCCAGACCCTGGTCAACATCGGCCTGCTGTCGTTCTCGGCCGTCACCCAGTTCGCCCCGGCGGTGTTCCTGGGGCTCCTGTGGCGCGGCGGAACCCGGGGCGGCGCCCTCACGGGCCTGGTGCTGGGGTTCGCGGTGTGGGCGTACACCCTGATGCTGCCCAGCTTCGCCGCGTCCGGCTGGCTGCCCGCCAGCCTGGTGTCGGAAGGCCCGTTTGGCGTGGCGTGGCTCCGGCCCCAGGCCCTGTTCGGGCTCGACGGCCTGGACCCGTGGTCCCACGCCCTGGTGTGGAGTCTGGTGTTCAACCTGGGGGGGTACCTGGCCGGCAGCCTCCTCCAGGCGCCCAGGACGGCCATCGGGCCCGCCCCATCCGCCGAGGGCGGGTGGCTGGGCCGGGCCGACCTGGAGCAACTGCTCACCCGGTTCGTGGGCGCGAACCAGGCCCGCCAGGTGCTCGACGCGGTGCCGCCCCGGTCGTCGCCCCGGGTGCTGATGGAGGCCACCGAGCGGTGTCTGGCCGGCGCGGTGGGCACCACCTCTGCCCGCACGATCATCCAGGGGTTCCTGGCCCTGCCCCGGGATCAGGCCGTGGAGATCCTGGACGTGTTCGGCGGGGTCGGCCGGCAACTGGCCACCAGCCGGGAGGCACTGGAGCGCCAGATCCGGGAGCTGTCGGTGCTCCACGAGGCGTCCCGAAGCCTGTCCAGGAGCCTGGACACCGACCGGGTGCTGTCCGAGGTGCTCCACCTGATCCGGCGGGAGTTCGGGTTCCAGCACCTGGCCGTACGCCTGCTCGAGGACGACGTGCTCCGGATCCGCAGCCAGGTGGGCCTGGATCCGGCCTACGTGGCCCAGTCCGACGCGCCGGCCACCACCGAGACGTTCGTGGGCACCTGCCTGCTCGAGGGCCGGCCGATCCTGGTGGAAGACACCCGCCAGATCGCCCAGACCAAGCTGTTCGGGTATCTGGCCAAGAGCCTGCCGGTGACCGCGTTCATCCACGTGCCGATGCTCCACGAGGGCCGGCCGATCGGGGTGCTTTCGGCCTACTCCACCCGGGGGCCGATGCACTTCACCGACGCGTTCGTCAGCCTGTTCAGCGCCCTGGCTGGCCAGCTGGCCCTGGCCCTGGTGAACGCCCAGCTGTATGCAGAAGTCCAGGCCTACAGCCAGGCCATGGAGGCCAAGGTGCGCCAGCGTACGGCCGAACTCGAGCAGGCCAACGAACGCCTGCGGGAGCTGGACCGCCTGAAGAGCGACTTCCTGTCCACGGTGAGCCACGAGCTGCGCACCCCGCTCACCTCGATCCGGTCGTTCTCGGAGATCCTGCTCCGGTACGGGGTGGACAACCCCGAGGAGCGGGAGAAGTTCGTCGGGATCATCCACCAGGAAGCCGAACGGCTGACCCGGATGATCAACGAACTGCTGGACCTGTCCAGGATCGAGGCCGGGCGGCTGGAGCTGCGGGTCGTTCCGGTGGACCCGGCCGAGGCGGTGCAGCAGGCCCTGGCGGTCACCCGCCCCCTGTTCGACGAGAAGCAGGTGCGGGTGACCACCCGGATCCCTGGAGACCTGCCCGCCGTGGCCGCCGACCCGGACCGGCTCCAGCAGGTGCTGGGGAACCTCCTGTCCAACGCGGCCAAGTTCTCCCCGGCCGGGGGCGAGGTCCGGGTGCTCGCCCGGGCCGAGGACGGAGCGGTGGTGTTCTCCGTGGCCGACGACGGGCCCGGCATCCCCGGGGACCGGCTCGAGGACGTGTTCGACCGGTACACCCAGATCCGGGACCCCCAGGAAAAACACCCCCTGGGCACGGGGCTGGGCCTGAGCATCTCCCGGGACCTGGTGGAGAAGCTGGGAGGCACGATCTGGGTCGAGAGCGACCCTGGGGCGGGCGCCACCTTCTTCGTGCGACTGCCCGCCGTCCCCACGCCTTGACACCCCCCGGGGACGGTGATAGCATCCTGCGTCTTTACGACTCTCCCGGTTCGGATTGGCGATGACGACCGACACGGCCCTGGTGGTCCTGGCCCACGGCAGCCGCAGCGCCGGCGCCAACGAGACGGTGCGGCTCGTGGGGGAGCGGGTCGCCCGTGCCGTGGGCGCGGACACCGCTGCGGTCGCCTTTCTCCAGCAAGCCGACCCGTCCCTGGCCGACGCCGTGGACCGGGCCGTCCGGGCCGGCGCCCGCCGGATCGTGGTGGTTCCCCTGATGCTGTGGCCCGGGGGGCACGTTCTCGATGACGTCCCCCGGGAGGTCCGGCGCCTGCGAGACCGCCACCCCGGGGTGACGATCCGGGTGGCCGCCCCCCTCGGAGACCATCCCGGCGTGGTGGCTGCGGCTGCCGACCGGGCAAAGGAGGCGATGGAATGAACGGACCCTGGGGATACGACTTGAGGCCGGCCGAGATCGAGAACCGCAGCTTCGAGATCATCGACGGCCTGGTGGACCTCACGGGCCTGTCCCCGGCCGAGGCCGCCCTGGTGCGGCGGGTGGTGCACGCCACGGGCGACCCGGGTTTCGCCGAGCTGCTCGCGTGGAGCCCGGGCGCGGTGGCCGCCGGCGCGGACGCCCTGGCCGCCGGCGCACCAGTGGTCACCGACGTGCAGATGGCCCGGGCCGGGGTGAGCCGGGCCCGGGCCGACCGGTTCGGGGTGGACGTCGGCTGCTACCTGTCAGCGCCGGGCGTGCCCGAAGAGGCCCGGGAGCGGGGGGTGACCCGGTCGATCGTGGCGGTGGAACGGGCCGTGGCCGACCAGCCCGAAGCCGTGTTCGCGTTCGGCAACGCGCCCACGGCCCTGTTCCGTCTCCTCGAACTGGTCGACGAAGGCCGGGCCCGGCCCCGGCTGGTCGTGGGCGTGGTCGTGGGGTTCGTGGGCGCGGCCGAGTCCAAGGACGCCCTGATGGGGCGGACCGACGTGCCTTGGGTGTCGTGCCGGGGCAACAAGGGCGGCAGCAACGTGGCTGCCGCGTGCGTCAACGCCCTGCTCAAAGCGGCGGCCGGGGAGGTGTGACCGGTGGCCAGGCGCCGCCTGCGCTCGGGCTTCACCACGGGCGCGTGCGCCGCGGCCGCGGCCAAGGGCGCCGCGTCGCGCCTGGTGGGCCGGCCCTGCGACGAGGTGGCCCTCGTCCTGCCGTGGAACCGCCCGGACGCCCGGACGGTCCGGTTCCGGCTGGTCGGGGTGGAGGCCGGCGAAGGGTGGGCCGCGGCCGGGGTGGTCAAGGACGCGGGGGACGATCCGGACGTGACCGACGGGATCGAGATCCGGGCCGCGGTGCAGTGGGGGAGCGAGCCGCCCGGCGGCCAGCGGGTGTTCCACGACCAGCCCCTGTTCCGGGTGCGCCACGAGACCGGGGGGCCCGTGGTGGTGGGAATCGACGGCGGCGACGGCGTGGGCCGGGTGACCAAGCCGGGCCTGGCCGCGCCGGTGGGTGCGGCCGCGATCAACCCGGTCCCCCGGGAGATGATCGGCGCGGCCGTGCGGGACGCCCTGGAC
>JAJRUI010000102.1 GCA_024277875.1 Deferrisomatales bacterium | reverse complement strand
TGTTCGCGCAGCAGGCCGTTTCGTCCGCGCCGAAGGTGGCCATGCGCGTACCCCGGGCCGAGATGACGGCCACGTCGAACGGGCCGGCCACGGCCGGGTCGTGGCCGGCCACCTGTCGCAGCCCGCCCACCGCGATCCGGGCGATCTCGTCCAGGTCGCAGCCGTCGGATGCGGCCCGGGCCAGGCGGCCCTCCAGCCCCAGCCGGCGCGGCGCGGTGAGGGCGGCGCCGGGCTTCCACGGCCGGTACGGCTGGTCGTGGGACTCGGACGCGTAGAACCGGAACCCGAACCCGTCGCCGATCCTCCCTCCCAGCAGCACGTACGACAGCCGGTACGCCTCGGGGTGGGCCGCGAACCACGCCCCGCCCTGTCGCACGAACTCGTCGTACTCCCGCTGAAACACGTCCATTACATAGGTCTCCAGTTCGTCGAAGGCGGGCAGGGTGCGGCCCCGCAGCAGCCGCGACAGGGTGCGGCTGACCGCGATGCCCACGGCCGCCCCGCTCGTGGTGACCGCCGCGGTCCGGCCCAGGGGAAACAGTTTCCTCTCCTCGCACGCCCGCTGCCGGCCGCCGCGCAGGTGGACGACCTGGCGGTCCGAAGCCAGGACCACCCCTTGCGAGCAGCAGCACGCCAGCAGTTGGGACACCCGGTCCGGCCCTCCTCTCACCCCCCGTCGCTTTCTCCCATCCTACCGCTGGCGCGGGCGAGGGGCCAGGAAACGGGGCCGCGGTGGGAACGCGGCCCCGGGTCCGGTATGATGTCCCGGCTGCGGGACCCTCCCGCTGGCCGTGGAAGGAGACTGATGGATGAAGGTTTCGATCCGCTCGGCGCTGATCGGCGGGTTCGTGGGGCTGCAGGTGGTGCCCGCCCTGGTGATCATGCTTTCGACCTACTGGGTGTCGGAGCGGGTGCTGCTGGAGCACGCCAAGGCGATCATGGAGAACATCGCCACGTTCACGATCTACCAGGCCCAGGGGTACCTGAACCCCGCCCAGGACGCGGCCATGCTGACCCAGCGCCTGGCCGACAGCGACGTGGTGAGCAGCCGGAACCGGCCCGCCCTCGAGCGGTACTTCTACGAACAGCTGGCCCTGCACAGCAACTTCGCCGGCATCTACCTGGGGACCCCCGACGGCGGGTTCATCTACGTCAGCCGCAACGCCCAGCACGACCCGGGGGGGTTCCGTACCAAGGTGATCACGGTGAAGGACGGCCGGCGGACGGTGGAGCTGGTGTGGCGGGACGCGGCCCAGCGGGAGACCGGCCGGGAGTTGGCGCCGGACGACCCGTACGACCCCCGCAAGCGGCCGTGGTACGTCCAGGCCCTGGCCGCCCGGGACACGGTGTGGACCGGGCCGTACATCTTCTTCACCTCCCAGAAACCCGGCCTCACCGCGGCCAGCCCCGCGTTCGGCAAGGGCGGCGAACTCACCGGGGTCGTCGGGGTGGACATCGAGATCGAGGAGATCTCCAACTTCCTCACCCAGATGCGGGTCGGCAAGCACGGCCGGGCGTTCATCCTGGGCCGCAACGGTGACGTGGTCGCCTTCCCCGACCCGTCCAAGATCAAGCGGCCCACGGAGAGCGGCTCCGGGGCGCTGCGCCTGACCAAGATCAGCGAGCTGGACGACGTCCTGAGCCGCAAGGCGTTCGCGTCGCTCGGCATCCCGATCGAGCGGTTCTCGGTGCCCGAGCCGGTGTTCGGGTCGTTCGACCACGAGGGCAAGACCTACTACACGATGTTCGCCCCGTTCGAGAGCGACCAGTGGCCGTGGGTGATCGGGATCTACATCCCGGAGGACGACTACCTCGCCCCCCTCAAGCGCAACCGGTCGTTCACGATCGCGGTGGTGCTCGGGGTGGCCGGCCTGGCCACCGTGGTGGGGCTGGGCATCGCCCGCAGCGTGGTGCGGCCGATGGTGGCGTTCCAGGCCGAGGCCGCTGCGGTTCGGGGCGGGGATCTGGAGACCTCGTTCGACAAGGGCAGCGTGATCAAGGAGATCCAGGACACCGCGGACAGCTTCACCCGGATGAAGGAGGGGCTCAAGGAGACCCGCGCCCGCAACACCCAGCTCACCCGTGGGCTGGAGGCCCACGCCCGGGAGCTGGAGCGCAAGGAGATGCACCTGCGGGCCACCTTGTCGAGCCTGGTGAACTTCTCGGACGCCCTCGTGATCCTCGACCGGGAGGGCACCGTGCGGTTCCTGAACCCGGCTGCCGAGGACCTGCTCGGCAACGGCCGGGCCGACCTGCTCGGCCAGCCGTTCCCGTACCCGGTGGCGGAAAAGGGGGTGTCCGAGGTGCGGCTGCCCCGAGCCGGCCAAGGCGGGACGGCCGTGGCCGAGATGCGGGTGGTCTCGATCGAGTGGGAAGGACAGCCCGCCCTCCTGGTCGCGCTCCGGGACATCACCGAGCGCCGCCGCATGGAGGGGGAGATCCGGTGGCGGGCCGAGGCGCTCGAGGCGCTCCACGAGACCGCGCTGGACCTGGTGGCCCGCCGGGAGTTGCCCGACCTGCTCCGGGCGATCGCGGTCCGGGCGGCCAACCTGGTGGGGGCCAAGGGGGCCGGGGTCCTGCTGGTCCGGGACGGGGCCCTGGAGGCGTCCCTGTGGCACGGTCTGGGCGAGGTGGCCGTGGGTACCCGGCTGGAGCCGGGCGAGGGCGTGGCCGGGTCGGTGTGGGCCCGGGGCGAGCCCCTGGTGGTGGACGACTACGAGCAGTGGGCGGGCCGGTCCCCGAAGCTCGCCGTGCCCGGGGTGCGCTCGTGGGTGGGCGCCCCGATCCTGTGGGGGGGCAGCCCGCTCGGGGTGCTCCTGGTGGGCGACGACCGTCCCGGCCGGTTCGGGCCGGAGGACGCGGCCCTGCTGGCGCGGTTCGCACCCCTGGCCGCGGCAGCCCTGGAGCAGCGGCGCATGCTCGAGGAGGCCGAGGTGCTCTACGCCCGGGCCCGCAAGGACGCCGAGACCCGGGCCGTGCTCCTCAAAGAGGTCAACCACCGGGTCAAGAACAACCTGTCGTCGATCATCGGGCTGCTCTACGCCGAGCTCCAGCACGCCCAGGCGGCTTCGGATCCGGCGTACCGGGACGCCCTGCAGGGGCTCGTGGTCCGGGTCCAGGGGCTGGCCACGGTCCACGGCCTCCTGACCGAGACCGAGTGGGGACCGGTGCCGGTGACCGAGCTGGCCGAAGGCGTGATGCGGTCGGTGTTCCAGGGGCTCGGGCCCGAGCGGCGCGTGGACGTGCGGGTGGAGCGTTCCCCGGTCCGGGTGTCCGCGGCCCAGGCCAACACCCTGGCCATGGTGATCAACGAGATGGCGACCAACACGGTCAAACACGGGGGGGCGGCTGCTGGACGTCCGTGTTCGGTGCGGGTGTCGATCGGCACCGAGGAGGACGGGTGGGTCCGGATCGTGTACCGGGACGACGGCCCCGGGTTCCCGGAGGACGTGATCGACGGCTCCCGTTACGGAACCGGCCTGTATCTGGTGCGTTCGTTGGTGGCCGGAGACCTGCGGGGCGAGGTATCCTTGACCAACGACGGGGGCGGGGTGATCGCGGTGCGGTTCGCCGTGTCCGAACGGGTCCAACAGGGGCAGCGCGATGGGTGAGCAGATGCGGGTGCTGGTGGTGGAGGACGAGGTCCTGGTGGCCGAGATGATCGGCGGGCTCGTCCGCGAGCTGGGCCACGAGGTGGCCGGCACGGCCAGGGACGGCGCCGAGGCGGTGGCCCTGGCCGAACAGCTGGCGCCGTCGGCCGTGATCATGGACATCAACATGCCCGGCACCGACGGCCTGACGGCCGCCCGCCGGATCACCGAGCGGTGCCCGGCGCCGATCGTGATCCTCAGCGCGTTCGAGACCTCGGAGATGCTCGACCGAGCCACCGACGCGGGGGTGGGCGCGTACCTGGTCAAACCCCCCAACGTGCGGGAGGTGGACCGGGCCCTGACGATCGCCGCGGCCCGGTTCCACGACCTGATGACCCTGCGCCGGAAGAACGCGGAGCTGCGCGAGGCCCTGGCCGTGGTCCGGCAGCTGAGCGGCCTGCTGCCGATCTGCGCCGGTTGCAAGCGGATCCGGGACGACGCGGGGGCGTGGCAGGAGGTGGAGGAGTACATCCAGTCCCACTCCAGCGCCCGGTTCTCCCACGGCATGTGCCCGGACTGCCTCCAGAAGTTCTATCCCGAGTACGGGGCATGAGGAGGGCGACCGGGCGTTTTTTGACCCCGGTCAAGTGCGCTTCCCGGTTTTTGGGGTAAGCTGGAGCCCGCCCCCGAAACCCCGCGCACGGAGCAACGGATGGGTCGCATCCCGGGCAACTGCCTCACCACCGCCATGGGCATCCTGCCCCACACCGACGCGGATCGGGCCCTGGATCTCGCGTTTTCCCTGGACATCCCGTTCTGGCCCCAGCTCCCGAAGCTGTCCTACTACGAGGACATGTACGTCCAGGTGTCCGAGAACTTTCCCGGCGTCCGGATCGACGAGACCCACCAGCGCATCGACTTCTCCACCGACCGGTTCTACGAGGAGCTGCCCGCGTTCATCGAGCGGATGGACGATCCGGACCTGTACCGGCTGTCTCCCCGGTACTCGGTGGTGTACCACCGGTTCCTGGAACGGGACCTGTCCGGGTACCCGGCGATCCGGGGCCAGATGGAGGGGCCGGTGTCGTTCGGGTTCAGCGTCAAGGACCAGAACGACCGGCCGGTCCTGTACGACGACGAGGTCCGCTCCCTGCTGCTCGACTTCATGGCCCGCAAGGTCAACGTGATGGGCGCGGAGCTGGCCGAGCGCAACCCCAACGCGTTCATGTTCGTGGACGAGCCGGGACTCGAGTTCCTGTTCTCGGCCATGACCGGGTACACCGACGCCCAGGCCCGGGGCGACCTGGACCTGTTCTTCTCCCAGGTCGAGGGCAAGCGCGGCGTCCACCTGTGCGGAAACCCGGACTGGGACTTCCTGCTGCGCACACCGATGGACGTGCTCAGCTTCAACGCGTTCGGTAGCGGGGACCGGTTCGTCAACTACGTGCCCAGCCTGCGCAAGTTCCTGGGGTCCGGCGGCGTGGTGGGGTGGGGCATCGTGCCGGCCAACTACGACGAGTTCCACGGCTCGGACCTCCAGGCCCTCCTGGACCACCTCGAGAACCTGTGGGACCGGCTCGAGGCGGCGGGCCTGCCCAGGGAAAATCTGCTGCCCCGGAGCCTCCTGCTGCCGGCCACCTGCGCCCTGGTGAACCCGGACAAGGGGGACACCGTGGAGGCGTGCTACGACCTGCTCCGGGAGCTGTCCCTGCGGGTGCGCACCCGGTACGGCCTGGCCGCACCCGCGGGCGAGGAGGCGGCCGGTGCGGCGTGACGGCCGGGTCTGGGTCGGCCTGGCGGCCGTCGTGCTGGGGTGGGCGGTGGCCGCCCGGGCCGAGTGCCCGGACGGCCTGGCCTCGGCGGCCGAGGCGTACCAGGAGGTGCTCACCGCAGAGCAGGCCGCAGTGCGGGGCGCGACCCTGGCGTCGCCCAGGGGGATCGAGCAGACTGTGCAGTTCGACCTGTCGGCCCACGCGTGTCACCGGGGGCCGGGCCAGGCGTACCGCGACTACGGGCCGCCCCAGTGCTTGCCCCCTGGCGAGGACGGGGTGGTGGCGGTGCGCTACCCGTACCGGCTGTTCTTCCGCCGGGCCCTGACCCTGGAGAAGCTGTTCGAACAACCGTGGGAGGAGGGTTCCGACGGGATCCTCCAGGTCCGGTTCGCCCGGGAGGACGACCGCTGGATCCCCCTGGGGCGAAAGGAGGTGCTGGACTTCAAGAAGGGCGGCGAACACCCCGGCATGGCGCCCCGGCCCGGCCGGAAGGGGCCGGGGTGAAGGCGGGCGTGCGCCCGAAGTTGTGAAATTTAGTTCAACCGGGGCGCGGGGCCCCGGCCGAAAGACCGCACGAAGGAGGAGAGACCATGCGAAACCGTATCGTCGTGGGAGGGCTGCTGCTGGCGGGTGCCCTGGGGCTGGTCGCGGCCGGAGGGGCGCGGGCCCAGGTCTCCTCGGAGACCGCCGAGTGCGTGGCGTGCCACCGGGACGAGATGCCCGGCCTGGTGACCCAGTGGGAGGCCAGCCCCCACTGGCAGGCCGGGGTCGGGTGCTACGAGTGCCACCGGGCCGGGGCCGGGGACGCGGACGCCATGGACCACAACGGGTACACTGTGGCCACCATCGTGTCGCCCAGGGACTGCGGCCGGTGCCACGCCAAGGAGGCAGCCGAGCAGGAGGCGAGCCACCACGCCCAGGCGGGCAACATCCTCAACTCCAAGGACGGCCTGCTCGGCCAGACCGTGGGTGGTGAGCCGGCCGTGGCCGTGGGGTGCCGCCAGTGCCACGGGTCGATCGTCAAGACCAACCCGGACGGGACCCTGGACCCGGCCACCTGGCCCAACACCGGTATCGGCCGGGTCAACCCGGACGGGTCCAAGGGCACGTGCAGCGCGTGCCACACCCGCCACCGGTTCAGCAAGGCCCAGGCCCGGCGGCCCGAGGTGTGCGGCAAGTGCCACCTGGGCCCGGACCACCCCCAGAAGGAGGTGTACGAGGAGTCCAAGCACGGCATCCTGTACCGGGCGTTCTCCGACGAACTCAACATGGGCAACCCCAAATGGGTGGCCGGCGAGGACTACTTCGACGCGCCCACCTGCGCCACCTGCCACATGAGCGCCACGCCCAACCAGGCCGTGACCCACGACGTGGGCGACCGCCTCAGCTGGAACCTGCGGGCCCCGGTGTCCAAGCGCACCAAAGGGTGGGAGGACAAACTGGCCAACATGAAGGACGTGTGCACCGCGTGCCACGGCGGCGTGTTCGTCACGGGCTTCTACAAGCAGCTCGATGACTTCGTGGACCTGTACAACACCAAGTTCGCGGTGCCGGCCAAGGAGATCCGGGCGCTCCTGATGGAGGAGGGCGTGATCACCAAGGCCAACTTCGACGAGAAGATCGACTGGCTGTACTGGGAGTTGTGGCACCACGAGGGGCGCCGGGCCCGCCACGGCGCGGCCATGTCCGGCCCGGACTACGCGTGGTGGCACGGGATCTACGACGTGGCCAAGAACTTCTACACCGAGTTCTTGCCCCACGCGAAGGAGGCGTGCGAAAAGGCCGGCAAGCCCGAGGTGTACGAGAGGATCGTGGCCAAGTACATCGAGGGGGACCCACGCCACGAGTGGTACGTGAAGGGGTTCGATCCCAAGCGCCTCGAGGAGATCCGCAAGTACTACCAGGAGCGCTACCAGCAGAAGGTCGAGTAGCCCGGCGGCCGGCCACGCGGGCCGGGAGGGGACCCTCACGGCCCGCGTGTCAGCCGGCTCTTTTAGTTGTGCTAAAATAGCTTGACTTTGGCTAAAAAAGCTTGACCCCCGGGCGGTTCCCGCCTAGCATTCGCGCGTCGAGCGCCTGCGCGCGTCCCCGTCCGGGGTGTGCCGGGCCGTCCCTTTTTCCATCCGAACCGGGAGGATCCCCATGAAGGTCACCGTGCTCGGCGGCGCCGGCGGCATCGGCCAGCCCCTGTCCCTGCTCCTCAAGAACGCCCTGCCCGCCGGCTCGGCGCTGGCGCTGTACGACGTGAACCCGGTGGTGGTCGGGGTGGGGGTGGACCTCGGCCACATCCCGACCCCGGTGTCGGTGAGCGGGTACGCGGAAGGCGACCTGGACGCGTCCCTCAGCGGCGCGGACGTGGTGGTGATCCCGGCCGGGGTGCCCCGCAAGCCCGGCATGACTCGGGACGACCTGTTCAACATCAACGCGGGCATCGTGGCCACCCTGGTGGAGGCGTGCGCCCGTACCTGCCCGGACGCGTGCCTGGCGGTCATCACCAACCCGGTCAATTCCACCGTGCCCATCGCGGCCGAGATCCTGAAGAAGGCCGGCGTGTATGACCCCCACAGGCTGTTCGGGGTGACCACCCTGGACGTGATCCGGTCCCAGACGTTCGTGGCCGAGCGCAAGGGCTGGGACCCGGCCGAGACCCGGGTCACGGTGGTCGGCGGCCACAGCGGCAACACGATCCTGCCGCTCCTGTCCCAGGTGGCCGGCGCGGATTTCTCCCAGGACGAACTCGAGGGCCTCACCCACCGGATCCAGAACGCGGGGACCGAGGTGGTGGAGGCCAAGGCCGGCGGCGGATCGGCCACCCTGTCCATGGGCGAGGCGGCCGCCCGGTTCACCCTGGCGCTGATCGACGGGCTCACGGGCGGGTCGCCGGTTCAGTGCGCGTACGTGGCCGTGGACGACCAGCCCACCGCGTTCTTCGCGCTCCCGGTGCGCCTGGGCCGGTCCGGGGTGGCCGAGCGCCTGCCCTACGGCCCCCTGAGCCCGTACGAGCAAAAGCTGCTGGACGAGATGATCCCGACCCTGGAGGCGAACATCGAAAAGGGGGTGGCGTTCGCCCGGCAGCGGTAGGGGGAAGGGGGCGGCGGCGCGCCGCCCGCTTTCGGACGCCGGGCGCCATGGGGGTACCCGAGTCCGCCGCGCGGACCGGGAACGGGCGCCGGGGTTCGTCGCTCCAGGGGCGGTCTCCGGTGGGGTTTTCGCGCCGGCACCGCGCGGCGGGGTGGGGAGCCGCGCCCGGCGCTGGGGCGGGCGCCACGCCGCCGGGAAACGGTTACCGGCCACCGATCACCGCCCGCGAACCTCACCCCCCCGTCTTGCGCCGCTCCTAGTCCCGGATCTCCCGGCGCAGCAGCTTGCCCACCTTGGACTTGGGCAGCATGTCCCGGAACTCGATGTAGTGGGGCACCTTGTAGGGCGCGAGCCGCTCCTTGCACCACGCCCTGAGGTCGTTGCCCGACACCCCCTTGGCGTCGTGCTTCAGGACCACGATCGCCTTGATCCGTTCGCCCACGGCCGGGTCCTCGAGGCCCACCGCGCACGCGCCCACCACGGTGGGGTGGTCCTGGAGCACGGCCTCCACCTCGGACGCCGAGATCCGGTACCCCTTGTACTTGATGATGTCCGCCGTGCGCTCCATGAACTGGATCTGGCCGCGCTCGTTCACGGCCACGTAGTCGCCCATGCGGTAGTACACCTCGTCGCCGATCCGCACGTACGCCCGCTCGGTCTCGTCCGGCTTGTTCCAGTAGCTCTTGATGTTGAAGTCGGCGGTCACGAGCAACTCGCCCACCTCCCCGTCGGGCACCGGCTCGAGGGTCTCGGGGTCGGCCACGAGGCACCGGTACGCGGGCAGGGGCCGGCCGATCACCTGGGGTTCGGGCTCCACGTCGGGCCGGGTGTACGCCACGTGGCCCACCTCGGTGGACCCGTACACCTGGTAGATCGGCGAGCCGGTGCGCTCGCGCCACCGGTTGAACACCTCCCGGGGGAGCACGTCGCCGCCGCAGTAGCAGTAGGTGAGGGACGCCAGGGAGTACTGGTCCAGGCGGTCGTTCTCGAGGATCATCCGGTACAGGGCCGGCACCCCGAGGAACCACCGCACCCGGTGGCGGTCGATCTCCCTCAAGGCCGCGTCCACGTGGGGGACCGGCATCAGCACGGTGGTGTTGCCGTAGTTCAGGCCGGCCGCGATCAGGAACCCCTTGGCCATGATGTGGTACAGCGGGTTGATCATCAGGACCCGGTCCGTGCCCTCCTCCACGTGGCCGGCCAGCACCTCGTCCATCACGTCCCGGATGTAGCCCACCTCGGTCATGTGGTTGCCCGGCACCCCCTTGGGGAACCCGGTGGTGCCCCCGGTGTACATGATGTACGCCAGGTCGCGCCACGGGTCGATCCGGGCCTCGGGCGGCGTTGCTGGCGCGGACCGGAGCAGGCTGCGGAACCCGTGCACGTGGGCGGCCCGGGCCACCTTGCCCCGGGGAACCTTGTCCAGCAGGTGCCCCAGCGCGGTCTTCCACCGGGGCAGCAGCTCGGTCAGGGTGGTCACGATGATCCGCTCGAGGGACGTGCGGGTGAACACCTCTTCGACGTACCCGAAGTTGGTGTCCTGGCAGATCACGGTGGCCACCCCGGCGTCCTCCACCATGTACTGGAGTTCGTGGGCGGTGTAGATCGGTGACACCGGCACGACCACCGCGCCCAGGCGCTGGATCGCGAAGTTGGCGATCACCCACTGGGGGCAGTTGGCCAGGTACAGCATCACCCGGTCCTGGTGCCCGATCCCGAGCCCGGCCAGGGCGGCGGCGAACCGGTCCACGGCGTCCCGGAGCCGGCGGTAGGTGAACCGGGTTCCCAGGTACACCAGGGCCGCCCGGTCCGGGTACCGGTCCGCCATCTCGTAAAACCGGGTGAACGTGTACGCGCCCCGGTCGGGGTCCACGGTGATCCCGTCCAGGGTGTACGGTCGGTCGGCGTGCAAGGGGTTGGCTCGGTCGGTCACGGCATCAACATCCGAAATAGGCCGACTTGACGTCGGGGTTGTCGAGGAGTTCGTCCCGGGTGCCCTCGAGCACGGTGGAGCCGTTCTCCAGGATGTACGCGTAGTCCACGTGGGGCATCACCGGCCGGGCGTACTGCTCGGTGACGATCACCGAGATCCCCCGCTGGTCCCGGATCACCGGGATCGCCTCGACCACCACCTGCTGCACGCTGGGCGCGAGGCCCAGCAGGGGCTCGTCCAGCAGAAGCAGCTTGGGCTGGGCCATCAGGGCCCGGCCGATCGCCACCATCTGTTGTTCGCCGCCGCTCAGGAACCCGGCCGCCCGCTTGAGCAGTTTCTTCAGGGGCGGGAACAGCTCGAGCACGTACCCCAGGGTCTCCCGGGCCTCGTCCCTGGACGCCAGGTACGCACCGATCTTCAGGTTTTCGAGCACGCTCGACTCCGGGAACAGCCGCCGGCGTTCCGGGCACAGCACGATCCCGCGCCTGGCCCGCTGGTTGGCCTTGAGTTCCCCGATCGCCTCGCCCCGGTAGTGCACGTCGCCGAACAGGGAGATCCGCTCCCCGCCCCGCATCTTCTCCTTGTGGCGGATGTCGAGGATGATGCCCGACAGGGTGTACATCAGGGTGGACTTGCCCGCGCTGTTGGCGCCGAACACACCCACCACCTGGCCCTCGTCGCAGCGCAGGCTGATGTTGTTCAGGGCCAGCATGTTCTCGTAAAACACCATCAGCCCGTCGGCGGTCAGCATGTGAACCCCTCCTCCGAGCCCAGGTACGCCTCGCGCACCTTGGGGTGGTCGATCACCTCGAGGGGCTCGCCCTCCACCACCTTTTCCCCGTAGGACAGGGCCATCACCCGGTTGGCCACCCGGAAGAGCTCCCGGAGGCGGTGTTCGATCATGATGATCGTGATGCCCTGGTCCCGGAGCTTCTCGATCAGCGGCACCAGGCTGGCGATCTCGCTGGCCGACAGGCCCGAGAACACCTCGTCGCAGATCAGCACCTCGGGCCTCAGGGCGATGCACCGGCCCAGTTCGAGCCGTTTCAGGTACCCGGTGGGCAGGGTGCCCGCGATCTTGTACGGCACCCGGGAGTCCCGTTCGAACCCCAGCTCCTCCAGGATGTCCACGGCCACGGTGTTGCGGTCGCCGTGGCGGCCGCCGCCCCGCCATCCGCCCACCCGCTTTGCCCGGGGGGAGGACAGGGGGATCACCAGGTTCTTGTACGCCGGCATGCTGAAGTACGGCCGCATGATCTGGAACGTGCGGGTCACCCCCAGGTCTGCGATCCGGTGGGGCTTCATCCCGGTGATCTCCCGGCCGTTGAACCGCACCGAGCCCCGGGTCGGCTTGAGGAAGCCCGTGATGCAGTTGATCAGGGTGGTCTTTCCCGACCCGTTGGGCCCGATGATCCCGAACACGTCCCCGGGCGCCACCTGGAACGTCACGTCCTCCACGGCCTTGACCCCGCCGAACTGCTTGGACAGCCCCTGGATCTCGAGGATCGGCCGTTCGCCCCGGGCGTTCATACCCGCACCCACCGTTCGAACTGCTGGTACTTGCGGGTTGCGAAGTTCATCAGCCCCTCGCTCTGGAGCACCACGAACCCGGTGAGCACCAGGGCGTAGACCACGATCCGCAGGCTGCCGAAGTCCCGGAGCAACTCGGACAGGGGCACCAGGAGCAGGGCCCCGATCAGCGGGCCCACCAGGGTGCCGCTGCCGCCGATCACCGTGGCCGCGATCGGCATGATCGACAGGTCCAGGGCGAACGACGAGATCCCGACGTTGCGGTACATGTGCACGTAATATGCCCCGGCGAAGCACCCGAACAGGGCGGCGACGAACACCGCCTTGGCCTTGGTCCAGGTGACGTTGATCCCCGACGCGCGCACGGCCTGGTCGTTGTCCTTGACCGCCCGGATCACGAGTCCCGCGTCCTCGGCCAGGAACCGCCGGAGGGCGAACACCCCGGCCAGGGTGACCACGATCAGCCCGTACTGCTCGGTCCACCGCGACGAGAACCCGGTGATGCCCCGGAACCCCTCGGTGCCCCCCAGGATCTCGGTGGCCTCGATCAGGCGGGTCATGAACAGGGGGTACATCAAGGTGATGATCGCGAAGTAGATGCCCCTGAGGGGCAGGCACGGCACGAGCAGCAGGGTGCACACGGCCGCGCCCAGCACGGTCCCTGCCGGGATCGCCACCACCGGCGGCAGGCCGAGTTCGGTGCTGGCCACGGCCGCCATGTACCCGCCGATCCCGTAGAAGAACGCGCCGCCCAGGGACACGAGCCCCACGAAGTTGGCCAGGAAGTCGAACGAGACGGCCAGCAGGGCCACCACGCACACCGACAGCGCCACCCGGCTCCAGTACGGCGACGGCAGCAGCACCACGGGCAGCAGCAGGAACCCCCCGATCAGCAGGGCCCGGGGACCCAGCAGGTACGCGATCTCCTCCCACGAACTCAGGGCGTAGATCGAGTCGCTCCGGACCTTGATGCCCCGGTCGATCCGCTCCTTGCGGCGGGCTTGGGCCATGTCACACCCTCTCCTCGAGCTGTTTCTGTTTTCCGAAGAACCCGGACGGCCGCACCATCAGGGTCGTGATGATCGCGAGCAACATGACCACCATCTGGTAGTGGGGTTTGCCGTACGCCACGGTGATGTACTGGGAGTAGCCCAGCACAAACGACGCGGCCACCGTGCCGGCCCAGCTCCCGAGCCCCCCCACCACGCACACCGCGATCGCGTAGATCAGGATCTTGTACCCCTCCTCTACCACCACGCTTCCCAGGGGCAGCAGGATCACCGCGCCCAGGCCGGCCAGGGCGCTGCCCAGGGCCACGGCCACCGTGGCCGTGAGGTCCGAGTCGATCCCGAGCATCATGGCGGCCCGCTCGTCCTGGGCAATGCCCTTCAGGGCGAGCCCGATCCGGGTGTACCGGGTGAACAGCCACACGGCCGCCACCATGGCGAACCCGAGGATCACCACCGCGACCCGCTGGTGGTCCACCGGCACGTCGAACAGGAACACCACCCCGTCCGAGAACACCGGCAGGCTGCGGGAGGTGCCCCGCAGGCCGAGGGACCGGAGCCCCTCGAGGATCGCCAGCCCGATCGCGTAGGTCGCGATCACCTCCGACACCTCCATGCCCCGCACCCGGCGCAGCACCAACTGATACACCGCCACCCCCACCAGGGCGGCGGTGGTGAGGCCCAGGGGGATCGCCACGGCCAGCGGCAGGCCCAGGCGCTGCACCAGGCCCCAGGTCACGAACCCGGTGAGCACGTAGATCGCGCCGTGGGCGAAGTTGGGCAGGCGGCTCACCCCGTACACCAGGGAGAACCCGAACGCCATGAGCAGCAGGGCGCTGCTCTGGATGAAGCCGTAGATCAGGATGTCCATGGGAACACCAGGTATGAGGCGCAAGGTTCAAGGTTCAAGGTTCAAGGCCCAAGGTGCAAGGTTTAAGGCGCAAGGTTCAAGGGGCGGTGTCTTGGATCTTGCACCTTGAACCTCCCCAGGCCGGGGGGGGCGGCTGCCCCCCCCCCGGCCCAGGGCCTACTTCATCCAGGGCGGCAACTGGAGCGTGCCGATCGCGCCGGCCTCGGGCCAGAACGTGACCCGCTTGCCGGCCTGCCACTGGAAGAATCCGGTGATCGCGCCCTTCTCCGGGTCGGTGGACGGGATCACCTGGTGGCTCTTGGGGTCGAACCGGATCCGGCCGTACACCCCCATCAGGTCGATCTCCTCGAGGGCCTTGACCACCGCGTCCGGGTCCAGGGTGCCGGCCCGCTCGATCGCGTCCTTCAGGGCGTACACCGCCATGTAGCTCGACGACGTGCCGTAGCCCTCGGGCTCCAGGCCCCACTTGGCCTTGTACGCGTTCACGAACTTCATCGTCCACGGCGTGATCTCGGCGGGCGCGTTGCCCCCGTTGATCACGTCCACGATCGCGTACTCGGCGTCGCCCTTGGACGCCTCCCAGAACCCGGGCTGCTCGGCCGCGGACATGAACCCGAACGGGATGCTCTTCATCCGGAAGCTCTTCCACTGCTTGAGCAGGATCGCGGTCTCGGGCATGTCCATGAAGATGAACAGGATCTGGGCGTCCTGCTTGCGCGCTTTCAGCAGGCCCTGGGCGAAGTCGGTGTTGCCGGTGGGGTAGATGTCGTGGCCGAGGACCTGGAACCCGGATTTCTTGAGGAACTTCTCCACGACCTGGCCGGACTTGCGGGCGTGGGCCACGTCCTGGACCATGATGTACACGCGGTCGAGCCCGAAATCGGCCCGGAGCTTCTTGAACACCGCCATGATCTCGTTGACGATGATGTTCACGATCTCGTTCGAGATCCGGAACGCGTACTTGTACTTGTCGTAGTTCTTGGCGATCGTCTTGTGGTAGGCCGGCGACAGCACGCCGGTGGACACGATCGACACCTTCTTGTACTGGCTGAGCAGGTCGAGCACGGCCAGGGCCGCCTCGGACCGCACCGGCCCGCCCACGATGAAGTCCACCTCGCGCTGGAGGATCAGCTTCTCCACCGCCTTGATCGCGTCGTCCACGGGTACGCCGGGCTCCAGGTCCCGGGTGTCGATCACCTCGACCTCCAGGGGACGTTTCTCGCCGCCCACCTGGATGCCTCCGGCCGCGTTGATCTCGTCCACGGCGAGCTTGATGCCCCGTTCGGCGTCCCACCCGTACAGGTACGCGGTGGACAGGGGGGCCCCGAGCTTGATCGGGGTCGCCGCCAGCGCGGTGCCCGCCGCGAGCACCAGCCCGGCCACGGCGGCCAGTAGCAGGTTGCGGAAAAAACAACCTGCTACGCGCCCCACGGAAGGGGCGCTAAATCGCGAGGTTTGAAAAACCGAGTGATTTGAAAGGCCTCGACGGGGCCGCCCCCGAGAGGCCGTTGCGGAAAAAACCACGGACGGGGTTTTTCCGCATCCTGGTAGAACGGTTACCCGGGTTGCGCGGTTTCTCATGACTCTCTCCTGTTGCTGGGTGGCGGGGACCGCCAACGCGTGGGGGGCCTGCACTCGTCCGCCCGCGGGTGTCGCCGCGGGGCAAACCCGATTTTAGCAACACTCGTGCCGAACTCAAGCCAGAGGCGGGTGTGAAAGGGTTTCGAGTGATAAGTCGTTGATATGACGTGACGAATCGTTGGGAAGATCCTCGGACCGGTGTTTTGGCGGCGGGCGATGCCCCCTGCTGTGTGTAAAGCTTGGCAGGGGGCGTGTAAAGAACGCTCCGGGGTGCGGGCCGCCGCGCGCCCGGCGCCTTGACACCTTTTTCGGCCGCCGAGTATCGTACCCCTTTGGGTCCGGGTCCGCTGCCGGGCGGGTTCAACCAGCAAGATGCTGAAAAACCCCATCCGTGGGTTTTTCAGCGACGGCCTCTCGGGGACGGCCCCGTGACTCGCCCCATCCATGGGGCTTGCCCGTTGGGCGTTTCTATGAAACGTCCGATTCCGCTATCCTGCAG
>JAJRUI010000101.1 GCA_024277875.1 Deferrisomatales bacterium | reverse complement strand
TCCCCCGGGGCGTCACATAACCGTGGAAGTCCCGGACAGCCCAGTCGATCGCACCGACCCAGTGGACATCCTTCGCAATCTCGGTCGCCTTCATCGTCTCCATCCCCTCGGGAAAAGGCCGGTCCCCGTCGGGGAAGCCGGCACTCCACGAAACCAGGAACGTCTCAATCCTCCCCCTCCAACAGGGAGATCGCGCCATTGGGGCACGCCGGCAGGCAGATCCCGTCCAGATCGCACCGGGCCTCGTCGATCACGGCCGTTCCGTCCCTCAACGAGATCGCGTTCTCGGGGCACGCCTTGACGCACCGGCCGGAGCCTTTGCACTTTTCCGGATCCACGACGATCTTCATGGTCTGTCCCCTCTGTCCCGTCGGTGTTGCGCCTCTCACCGAAAGAGTACCCGGAAAGGACATCTTTGGAAAGCCGCGGCCGGGAACCCCTACCCGACGACCAAAGACGCCCGCACCCGGCAAACGGGCCCTGCCCCCGCGGACGGGTCCCACGGGGCACCCGGGCTGAGTGCCGAAGACGGCGTGAGCCGGGTGCTGCAACTCGGGACCGCGGGAACGGGCCCTAGCAGGCTGCTTTTTCCGCAACCTGCTAGCCGGGCCGCTCGACCACCGTGCGGTCGGCCAGGGTGTCGAAGAAGTGGTACCCGGATCCGCCGGCCGCGAGCACGTCCAGGAGTTGGTCGGGCCGGCGCACCCATACCCCCCCCACCACCCGCACCCCCCGCCGGAACAAGGGCTCCGGCACGAGGCTCGCAGTCGGCCCCATGACCGCGATTTCGGCGTCGCTGCGGGCCCGGTCCAGGATGCCCTCGAGGGTGCGGTTGAGCAGGGTGACCCCGGTGACGACGAGCACGTCGGCCCGGCCGAGCACCGCATCGGCCTCCCCGGCCGGTACGAAGTGTTCCAGTTCGTCCGGCCTGAGGGTCCGGGGGTCCTGCTCCACCACCCACCAGGTCCCGCCCCGTTGCTTCAACGCCCGCAGGGTCGGGACGAACGCGCCGACCACGGCGACCGAGGTGCCCGGGGGCATGCGCACGGCGTCCTGGGCGTCCCGCCCGGTCTCGACCCGGACTCCGCCGAACGCGCCGGCGTTCCAGCACGACGCGGTCAGGGCGTTCAGGCAGGCCACCGCCACCGCGGTCTTGATCGGCTCGTCCGAGCCGAGGGCCGGGAGGATCCGGCCCACGGGCGTGCCGGCCAGGCCCACGGGATCGAACGCGCGGCCCGCGGAACTGGGGCAGCAGACGGCCCGGGGGATCGCCTTGATCGGGGTGTAGCACACCCCGCCCGCCCCGCCGGACAGCTTGACCCCGGTGAAGAACAGGCCGACCACGACCCGCTCCACCGCGAGCCGGGCGGCGCGGTCGCCCAGCCGCCCGAGCGCGATCTCGGCGGCTTCTTCCAGGATGCCCACGGCATCTCCTTTCTGGACGGGGGGACAGAGAGGCCCGCCCCCTGTCCGCGGCCGCGACCGGCGACCCGGTCCCGTCCTACGTCACCGGATCGGTGGAGGTGTTCAACCGCCAGGAGCCTTGACCCCCGGGGTCACACGACACCCTCTTCACGCAGGCGGGCCACCTCGTGCTCGTCCAGCCCCAGGTATTCCTTCAGCACCTCTTCGGTGTGCGCCCCCAGCAGGGGGGACGGGTTCGGAGCGGCGTCGGCGTGCCCGGACAGCTTCACCGGGCAGCCGGCCATCTCCAGCCGGCCGGCGGTGGGGTGGGCCATCTCCACCACCATCCCCCGCTCCCGCACCTGGGGGTCGGCGAGCACCCGGTCCACCGTGTTGATCGGGCCGCACGGGATGCCGGCCGGTTCCAGCGCCTCCAGCCACTGGTCCGTGGTCCGGGCGCCGAAGATCTCCTCGAGCGCCGGCTCCAGCTCGCTCCAGTGCTCGGTCCGGGACTGGTTCGTCGCGAACCTCGGGTCGTGGCGAAGGTCGGGCCGGGCCACCAGGTCGCAGAACGCGGTCCACAGCTTGTCGTTGCCGATCGCGACGACCACGTACCCGTCCGCAGTGGGCACGGCCGTGAACGGCGTGATCGACGGGTGGCGGTTGCCGATGCGCCGGGGCACCTCGCCGGTCACCCGGTACCGGGCGATCGCGTTCTCCAGGATCGCCACCTGGCAGTCGAGCATCGAGACGTCCACCTTCCCGCCCTCGCCGGTCCGGTCCCGGCGGCGCAGGGCTGCCAGGATGCCGATCGCGGTGAACAGGCCGGCGGTGATGTCCCCGACCGAGGCGCCCACCCGGGTGGGGGGGCCGTCCGGCTGTCCGGTGATGCTCATCAGCCCGCCCATGCCCTGGACCACCACGTCGTACGCGGGCTTCTCCCGGTACGGGCCGGTGTGGCCGAAGCCGGAAACCGCGGCGTACACGATCCGGGGGTTGGCCGCCCGAAGCCGGTCGTATCCCAGGCCCAGCCGCTCCATGGTGCCCCCCCGGTAGTTCTCCACGACCACGTCGAACGCCCGGACCAGCTCCAGGAGGACCGCCCTGCCCCGATCCGACTTGAGATCCAGGGTGATGCTCCGCTTGTTCCGGTTCAGGCTCATGAAATAGGCGCTCTCGTCGCCCACGAACGGCCCGAACTGCCGCGCGTCGTCCCCCCGGCCGGGGGCCTCCACCTTGACCACCTCGGCGCCCAGGTCGGCCAGCACCATCGTGCAGTACGGGCCGGCGAGCACCCGGGTCAGGTCCAGGACGCGCACGCCGTCAAGGGGCTGCTGGGATTTCACGGCTCGCATCTCCTCCCGGGAAAAACGTTCAAGGGCCATGGCCGGCCGTTGACCGGTCATCTTGCCGGGCACCCGGCAGGCCGGGTTCAGCGTCTCGAGCCGGCCCCGGAGCCGAGCCGGACCTCGGCCCATCGAGCGGCCGCGAGCAGCCGTTCGTCCTGCCCGGGCCGGCCGACCAGTTGCACCCCGACCGGTAGCCCCAGGGGGCCGCTCAACCCGGGCAGGTTCACGCACGGGACCCCCAGGAGGGTCCAGATCCGGTTGAACACGGGATCCCCTGTGCAGGACAGGCCGCGGGGGGCCTCCCCCGGCGCGCTCGGGACGAGCAGCGCGTCCCTGGGCCCGAACACCCCGTCCAGGGACGCCCGGCAGGCGCGGGCCTGGGCCTGGGCGTCGTCGTAGCGCTCCGGGGGGCACGCGTTGCCCGCGTCGACGATCTCCCGGAGCTTCGGGCTGAGCTGCTCCCCGTGACACCGGTGCTCGAACGCGAGCGAACGCGCGGCCTCGTACGCCATGATCACGGCCTGGGCCTCGGCCAGGCCCCGGAAGGTGTCGGGAAGCTCCACCAGGTCCCGTGCGGCCCCGGACTCGGCCAGCCGTTCCGACGCCTCGCCGAGCGCCGCCACCGTGGCCGGGCCGGCCAGGGGCCACTCGTGGGTGCGGCATGTCCCGATCCTCGGCGGACCGTCCGGCAGCACCGGCCCCGCCAGGGCCGGTCGGCCGCACAACACGGACGCCAGCAGGGCCGCGTCCGCCACCGATCGCGAGAACCACCCGACCGTGTCCAGGGAGTCGGACAGGGGCTTGGCCCCGGCCCGGGCGACCCACCCGAACGTGGGCTTGTACCCCACGACCCCGCAGAACGAGGCCGGCCGGATCACCGACCCGGCGGTCTGGCTTCCCAGGGCCAGGGGGACCATGCCGTCGGCCACGGCGGCTGCGGAGCCGGACGAAGACCCCCCCGGCGTGTGCGCGGGGTCGTGGGGGTTCGCCGTCTTGCCGGGATGGTAGACGGCGAACTCGGTGGTGACGGTCTTTCCCAGGACGACCGCGCCGGCCGAGCGGAGCAAGGCCACGCAGGACGCGTCCCACGCCGGCCGGTGGCCCCGGTAGATGGGCGAACCGTACCCGGTGGGCAGGTCCGCGGTGTCGAACAGGTCCTTGATCCCCACCGGGATCCCCCGGAGCGGGCCGCCTTGCGATCCCTCTTTGAGGATCCGCACCCGGGCCCAAACCTTTTCGGGATCGATGTGTTCCCAGGCGCCCACCACCGGCTCCCGGGCCTCGATCCGGGCCAGGCACGCCTCGACCAGGGCGCCCACCGTGCAGGTCCCGTCGGCGAGCCTGTCCAGCGCCCGGGTCGCCGTCCACTCGTTCGGGTTCATCGCTCGCACCACCTGCGCCCGGTCCGTGTACAGGCCACCACTGGCAAACCCGCTCGTCCTGGGGCACCGAACAGCCGTCCGGGAAGAACAGCCCGCCGCAGAACCGACCCTCCCCTCACGGCCCGAGAGACCGGATCGCCCCGGCGATGTCGCGGCCGAGCGAAGACAGGGTCTCGCTCAACGCGGCCACCTGCGCCTCGGGCCCGGTCCCGTCCACCGGCACCGCTACCCGGGTCGCCCTGCGCAGTTCCACCCCCCGGTCGGGAAGCCGGAGCGTCCACCGGGCCTCCAGGCGGGCCGTCCCGGCTGGGGTCGCGTCGAACCGGACGACGTCCACCGCCACCTGGATCGCCGCCGGCCCGACCGGGTCCCACGGGAACAGGTAGACCGTTTCCGTCCCCAGGAGCGACGACAGGTTCTCGGCCAACACCCGGGTGATGTTCTCGTCCAGGGGCTCGGCCCACTGGGCCCCCTCCGACGCCTCGACCCGGTACGGATCCGGCCGGACCACCAACTGGGGCCGGTTCAGGTGTTCGGGCACGGCCACCGGGCCGACCACGATCCCCCGGGAGCCGGCGGTCTTCCCGGGCTCGGCGACCTGGCCGGTCTCCGGCAGGGGCCCGAGAAGGAACAACCGAGGCCCCTCCGTGGTGCCGGGCCCGAGGTTGACGCACCCCGACAGGGCGACGCCCAGCAGCACGGCGATCCCCCTGCTCCACCGGTCGATGCTCATCTCCCGCCTCCCGTCGTCTTCCCCCGGAGCAGCGCGTCGGGATGCCTTTGGAGCAGGTCGGCCAGCACCCGCACCGACCGGGCCGCCGAGGCGATCTCCCGCATGGCCGCCAGGAGTTCGTGGCGCAGCTGGGGCTCGGTGTCGAGCACCTTCCCGATCTTGGCCAGGTTCGCCTCGGCCCGGACCAGCACGCCGTCCAGGCGCTCGAGCGCCCCGCCCGCCGAGCCGGCCAGGTCGTTCACGGCCCGGTCCGTGTCCCCGAGCACGGCGCTGCCCTTGTCCAACACCCGGTTCAGGTTTTCCGCCAGGGGCTCCACCTGTCCGGACACCTGGCGGACCAGCCCCCGGGTGTCGCCCAGGGCGCCCTGGAGTTCCCCGGACACGGCCTCGGTGCGCCGGTCCAGGTTCCGGAGCAGGACGCTGGCATCCTGGAGGGTGCTGTCGGCGCGCTCCAGGACCGGGGCGACGTCCCGGCGGAGGTCCCGGACGAGGTCCCGGGTCTCCTCCAGGATCGCGGGCACGGCCCGAAGACCCCGGGCCATCTCGGGCGAGGCCAGCACGGTGCTCAGATCGTCCAGGGCCGTCGAGATCTTCTCCACCAAGCCGGGCAAGTCCATGGAGTGGAACGCCCTGGCCATCTCCTGCATGGGCGTGGGGATGGTGGGCAGCTCCATCACGCCCAGGTCCATCCCCGTCAGGTTCAGCGGCGCGTCGGGGTAGAAATCGAACTGCACCGCCAGCTGCCCGGTCACCAGGCTCTGCATCTCGAGCCGGGCCCGCAGGCCGCGCCGGATCATCGCCCGGACATCCTCGGTGTTCCCGTGCCGGATCGCCTTTCCGTCGGGCGTGCCGATCCGCGCCGGGTCCACCTCGATAAACACCGGGATCGCCACCGTGAGGTCTTCGGGGTCGATGTTCAACCGGATGTCGGTGACCGCCCCTACCTGGACCCCCCGGAACATCACGGGAGCCCCCACGTGCAGCCCCTTGACCGAACCGTCGAAGAACAGCACGTACGGCATCGTCTCCCGGAACAGGTGTCCTCCCCCCAGGGCCACGGCCATGGCCACGACCAGGGACAGCGAGCCGATCACGAACGCGCCGATCACGGCGGGATTGGTCCGTTTGCTCATGCCGGGGCCACCTCGTCCGGGGCGGGTGCGGGGCCAGGGGGCGGGGCCGGCGCCGCCCCGCGGTTGAGGAACGCCCGGACCCTGGGGTCGGGGCTCTCGTCACGGAGGCGCTTCGGCTCACCCCGCGCGATCTGGGTGCGGGCCTCCGGGTCCAGGAACACCGCGTCGTCGCCGATGGCGAAGATGCTCGCCAGGTCGTGGGTCACCACCACCACGGTGGCGCCCAGGCTGTCGCGCAGCTCCAGGATCAGGTCGTCCAGCCGCCGTGCGCTGACCGGGTCGAGGCCGGCCGACGGCTCGTCGAAGAACAGGACCTCGGGGTCCAGGGCCACGGCCCGCGCCAGCCCGGCGCGCTTGCGCATTCCGCCGCTGATCTCGGACGGGTAATAGTCCTCGAACCCCGCCAGCCCCACCAGGGCGAGCTTGAACGCGGCCAGTTCCCGCACCGCCCCCGGCCCGAGGTCGGTGTAGGTCTCCAGGGGCAGGGCCACGTTCTCGGCCAGGGTCATCGAACTCCACAGGGCGCCGCCCTGGTAGAGGACTCCGAGCCGCCGGCCGATCGCGTCCCGCTCCACCTGGGAGGCGGACCAGTAGTCCACCCCGTCGTAGCGGATCGAGCCCGCGGCCGGCCGGATCAGCCCCACCAGGTGGCGCAGCAGGGTGCTCTTGCCGCAACCGCTCCCCCCCATGATGATGAACACGTCTCCCCTCCGCACGGCGAACGTGAGGTCCCGCTGGATCACGGCCTCCCCGTACGCCATGGCGAGGCCGTCGACCTCGATGTGGGGCTCTCCCCGCCGCCCGGCCACGCCTACACCCCCAGCACGTTGCACACCACGGTGATCACCGCGGTGGCCACGATGATGGCCACGATCCCGGTGACCACGGCCGAGGTGGTGGCGTCGCCCACGGCCGACGCGCTGCGGCCGCAGTGCATGCCGTGCATGCACCCGGCCAGGGCCACCAGCACCCCGAACACCACGCCGTGCACCAGGCCGATCCACAGGTCCTGGGGCCGCACGCTCGCCCAGGTCTGGGCCATGTACTGGGCCACGCTGATGTCGAGCACGCCCACGGCCACGAGCAGCCCGCCCAGCACCCCCATGACGTCCGCGTACACGCACAGCAGGGGCAGCATCAGCACGAGGGCCAGGAGCCGGGGCAGCACCAGGAACTCCATGGGCGAGATGCCCAGGGTACGCAGGGCGTCGATCTCCTCGTTCACCTGCATGGTGCCCAGCCGTGCCGCGAACGCAGCGCCCGTACGGCCGGCCATGATGATCCCGGTCATGATCGCCCCCATCACCCGGATCATCGAGATGCCCACCAGGCTGGCCACGTAGAGCTCGGCCCCGAACAGCTGGAGCTGCACCGCGCCCACGAACGCCAGGATCATGCCCACCAGCAGGCTGATCAGGGACACGATCGGGAACGCCTCCGCCCCGGCCTCCTGGACGACCGCCAGGAAGTCCCGGAACCGGAACCGGGCGCGGCCCCGGGCCAGGGCCCAGAGCGCGAGGACCGCGTCGCCCAGGAACGCGAGCATCCGGCCCGCGGTGGCCAGGAAAGCCAGGGTGTCCCCCCCCAGCCGCTCCAGGAACCGCTGCCCGGCCCCGTCGCGGCGGCCGCCCACCCGGGCCGGGACCGCGTCGGCCAGGGCCAGCAGGCGCTGGGCGCCCTCGGGCAGCCCGGACCGGTCCACCACCACCCCGCGCTCGGCCAGGGCCCGGCACAGGGCCCGCAGGAACACCGGGAGCATCGAGTCCCACGCCCCCAGGGCCGCGGCCGAGAAACCCACGCGGGCGACCCCGTCCAGCCGGCTGTCCAGGGCGTCCGCCCCCGCGGGCGGCCCCGACCCGAGGGTCCAGTCGCCGGCCAGGTGGATCACCGCCTCCCCTGCCGCGCCGGCCGGGATCTCCACCTCGATGCGCGCCGCCATTGCCGTCAGCCGCTCCCGTCCGCGTTTACGCCGAACCACCGGTCGCGGGGAGTTTATCGGACGGCGGCCGGATGTCCACAGGCGCCCCGGCCCAGGACGGCCCCGGGGGGCGCGGCCGTGCCGCGCCCCCCGGGGCCGTCCGTGTCCGCTCGGTTCCCAGGCTCACGCGTCGTACATCGTCCAGATCCCGCACGGGCAGATGCCGGCGCAGAACCCGCACCCGATGCACTTCTCGCCGTCCACCACGTATTCGTACCCGCCCCCCGGCGTCTCCCTGCGGCTGATCGCGCCCCAGTAGCAGTTGTGCTCGCACAGGTGGCAGTCCCGGCAGGTGCCGCACGACATGCACTTGCTCGACTCGGTGTCGCAGCTCTGGGACAGGTCGTCGGCCCGGGCCCGGTCGTACCACTGGAACTTGACCTTCTCGTACGGGATGATCCGCCGCTCGTCGTCCTCGTACTCGGTCTTCGAGATCATGGCGTGCACGTACCGGGCGGCCTTCAGGCCCGACCCGATCGCGTTGGTGATCAGCCCGGGCCGGGTCACGTCGCCCACCGCGAACACCTTGGGATCGGTGGTGCGCCCCACCGGGTCCACCCGCACGAACCCCCGCTCCAGGTCGATCGCCTCGGGCAGGTACTCGAGCTCCGGGGTCTCGCCGATCGATATGAACACGGTGTCGGCCGGCAGGGACGAGCCGTCCTTGAAGTAGATCCGCTTCTCGTCGGGGTCGTACCGCTCGGTGAACTTGGGGTACAGGATCTGGGCACCCCGGGCCGCGGCCATCTGCTGCTCCTTGCCGAACGACGCCGGTGCCTGGATGTCCACCGCCGTGACCGTGGCCGCGCCGCAGTTGAACGCCTCCACGCAGATGTCCATGCCCACGTTGCCCGCCCCGATCACCACCACGTCCTGCCCCTCCAGGTCGCGGGAGTTGCCCGCTGCGATCTCCTTGAGGAACACGATGCCGGGCACCACGTGCTCGTAGCCCGGGAACGGGATCACCCGCGGGCTGTGGCACCCGGTGGCCAGCAGCACCACGTCGTGGCCGGCGTGGATCTCCTCGTACTTCTTCCGGTCGATCTCGGCCCCGGTGTGGATCTCGATCCCCAGGGACGCGAACCGCTCGATCTCCTTGGCCAGGATGTCGGCCGGCAGCCGGTCCTCGGGGATGCAGTAGTAGATCTTGCCGCCGAGCTTCTCCTCGCGCTCGTACAGGCTCACCCGGTACCCGCGCAGCCGCAGCTGGTACGCGGCGCTCATCCCGGCCGGACCGCCGCCGATCACGGCGATCCGCTCGGGCCGGTCCTTGTCCACGGCCGGCGCGGGCCGATCCAGGCTCAGGCGGCCCAGGTAGGTGATGTCCACCGGGTCGCCCAGGTAGAACTGGCGCGAGCAGCTCTCCATGCACAGGTTGGGGCACACGTAGCCGCACACCGTGCCCGGGAACGGCGAATACCGGAGCACCAGGTCCAGGGCGTCCGACTCGTAGCCCTCCCGCAGCAGCCGGGTTCGCTCGTGGGTCGGGATGCCCGTGGGACAGTACCCGGCGCACGGCGGCGCGAACTGGTTGTTGTCCCACACGGGCCGCTGGCGCCGCAGGTCCCCGTGGGTGACGAACGGGATGATCGTCTGGTCGTCCTGGATGTAGTCGGCGAAGATCCCGCCCTCGCCCGTGCCCGGGTACCACACCCGGGTCCGGAACTCGCTCAGGGAGCCCCGGCGGCTCGCCGCGCGCTCGGCCCGCTCGTCCGGCGTCAGGGCCACGATCTTCCGCCACTCGTCCCGGCTCCGGGTGAGGGAGTCGTAGAAGCTCTTCCGGTCCACGGCCTTGAGGAACGGCTTCATGTGCTTCTTGAGCCACGCCCAGTCCGCGTCGGTCAGCTCGGTGATCCGGGCGTCCTCCTCGCTCACCCCCCGGCACGGGCCGCGGAAGTAGATGGTGCCGCCCACCATGCCCACGCACGGCCGGTAGCCCAGGATGTTCTCGGGGTTGCGGGGGTTCACCCCGCACACCACCGCGATGCCGCCGGCCTTGAACTCCGCGAACGAGTCGCCGACGTCCCGGAAGTACCAGGACTGGATCGGGTCGAAACGGGGGTTGTACTTGGTGAGGGTGTCGCACCGGGCGCCGCCCGAGCCCTGCACGTACAGCACGCCCTGGGCGCCCGCGTTGTGGGCGCCGTTGGCCACGTCGCCGAGCACCGTGATCTTCGCGCCGCAGTTGATCCACCCCACGTCGTCCGAGCACGACCCGTGCACCACGATCTCGGTACCCAGCATGCCCATGGCGCCCAGGCGCTGGCCAGGGGCGCCCGTCACCTTGAACCGGACGGTCTCGCCCCGGGGCCAGACGCGGCCGCCGATGCCGTGCTGGCCGTCGGCCACCACCCGGATGCTGCGCTTGCCGGCCGCGACCGCGGTCTGGATCTTCTCTTCCAGCGTCTTGGACGGGACGCGCTGGCCCCGGACCCTGCCCTTGATCTCGATCATCTGCAAAACTCCTCGGCGGTCGGCCCCGTCGGCCGGCACCGCACCGGGATGGCTGCCGTCAACACGCGTAGCTGATCTGGAGCCGGTCCGCCACGGCCCGGTCGGACACGCTCAGGCCGTCGGACATGCCGATGGGCAGTTCGGTGGACCGGCCCATGGGCGCGAACAGCTTCTTGAGTTCCTTGTCCGCGGCCAGGAACACGTCCACCACCCGCTCGGCCACCTTGTCGGGGTCCAACCGCCGGTACAGCTTGGGGTCCTGGGTGGTGATGCCCCGGGGGCACTTGCCGGTGTTGCAGATGTTGCACCGGTTGTTCTCGTCCCCCAGGCACCCGGCCGCGGCCTGCATGATGTACTTGCCGCAGTCGGCGCCCGACGCGCCCAGCATGATCAGGGCGGCGGCGTTGGCCGCCAGGTTGCCCGACTTGCCCACGCCGCCGGCCGCGAACAGGGGCAGTTCGTTCTGCTTGCCGATCTTCACCAGGTTCAGGTAGCACTCCCGCAGGTTCGACGCGATCGGGTGGCCCATCTTGTCCAGGCTCACGTTGTACGCCGCGCCGGTTCCGCCGTCCTCGCCGTCGATGGTCAGGGCCGCTGCGAACGGGTTGCGCGCCAGGTTGTTGAGCACGGCCAGGGCGGTCTTGGTGCCCGAGATCTTGGGGTACACCGGCACCCGGAAGTCGAACAGCATCGACATCGAGGTGATCATCTTGGCCACCGCCTCCTCGATGGAGTACTTGGTCTGGTGGGTCGGCGGCGACGCCAGGTCCACGTACTCGGGCACGCCCCGGATCCGGGCGATGTGCTTGAGCACCTTGGCGGCCATCAGCAGGCCCCCGTCCCCGGGCTTGGCGCCCTGGCCGTACTTGATCTCGATGGCGGCCGGGTCGCACTGCATCTCGGGCACCGCGTGGATGATCTCGTCCCACCCGAAGTACCCGGACGCGATCTGCAGGATGAAGTACTTCAGGAACGGGCTCTTCAGCAGCCGGGGCGGCATGCCGCCCTCGCCCGTGCACATCACCACCGGGAGCTTCTCGACCTCGTTCAGGTAGGCCACCCCCATGCACAGCCCCTCCCACATGTGGGGAGACAGGGCGCCCACCGACATGCCGCCGATCCGGATCGGGAAGATCTCGCGCACCGGCGGGATGAACGGGGTGCCGTCGGCCACCAGGGAGTCCCCCTCGATCTTCAGGGGCAGTTCCTCGGGCGGCAGGTTGCGGCCCAGGTAGGTGCGCACCCGGAACTCGTGCCGGCCCGCGTCCAGGGCCGGGTCGGTGAGCATCGAGATCCGGGTGAACTTGAGCAGGTCCAGGGTGGACACGCCCGGGTCGTTGCGCCGGCCGCCCCGCTTGTACGGGTCGCCCCCCTGGTTGGCGTGCCACCGGAACTTGTTGTGGGGGTTGTACTCGGGCCGGATCGCGTCGTTGGGGCACACGAGCCGGCAGGTGGCGCACCCCACGCACCGGTGGCGGATATCGGTGACCTGCTTAACCCCGGCCACCACCCGCCGCACCGTGGTGGGCATGGGCACCGGCCCGGTGGACTCCACCAGCCGTTTCTCGAACACGCCCGGCTCGATCGCGCCCACCGGGCACACCGACGTGCACCGGCCGCACCGGGTGCACCGGTCGTCGTCCCAGCGGACGACGTACGGCAAGTCGTTCAGGCTAAGTTGATGGTTGTGGTCGAGCCGTCCAGCTGATTACATACCTCGATCTCCTTGGCGCCGGGACGAACCATGGCCATGTCGTACTTCATCGGGAACACGTCGTGGTCGGTGTTGCGGCCGGGCACGGCCGCGGTCAGGCCGCACACCTCGGACATGAGGCCGACCTTGCCCCGGACCCCGCCCACCACGCCGGGACGCAGCTTCTTGGCATCCTGCACCATGAACACGGTGCCGTCCTGGTCGCACCCGATCACGCAGTTGGGCCCGTCGATGGTGAGCATGCGGAGGGAGCGCTTCAACAGCCGCAGGGCGCCGGCCTCGGCCCGGCGCTCCATCTCGGGGTCCGCAAGGGGGGTGATCACATCCTTGTAGTACTTGAGGGGGTAGCCCAGGCGCGCACGCACGAAGTGCAGGATGTGGGCGAACACCTCGCTGTCCGAG
Source organism: Deferrisomatales bacterium (assembly GCA_024277875.1). Taxonomy (GTDB): domain Bacteria; phylum Desulfobacterota; class Deferrisomatia; order Deferrisomatales; family Deferrisomataceae; genus JAJRUI01. Next base: position 1,662 of record JAJRUI010000101.1, on the reverse strand, counting down.
TTGTACCCCATGTACGCCGGCTCGCCCCGGCCCGACAGGTACTCCTTGATCGGCACGAACGCGGTGTTCTCGCCGTTGGTCATGGTGCACTGGCCCTGGATGAAGAACGGGTGGCACGCGTACAGGTTGATGGCGTAGTTGGTGTTCTGCCGGCCCTGGGCGAACACGATCCTGGCCGGGATCGGCTTGGTGTCGAGGCCGAAGAACTCCCCCACCTCCAGGGGGTCGCCCACCTCTTTCAAGGTCACCACGTCCGGCCAGAAGCTGAACGCGAACACCGACCCGTCGGGCTCGCCCATGCGCCGGATCTCCAGCCGGGTGTCCGTGAGCAGCCGGGCCTTCACCTCCCACGGCTGGTCCTTGACCGCGTCCGGGTACTCGAATGCCTTGACGATGTACCGGTCGCGGCGCTGGATGCTCATGCCCGGCCTGAGGTTGATCTGGGGCTCCCACATGTGCTTGGTCCGGAACCCCTTGGACACCATGAACTCGTCCAGGTCGTAGAACCCCTTGTCCGTGGCGATGGCCGACAGGATCGGGAAGTCCTTGAGGTCCTCGAACTCGCCCCCCAGGTCCCGCAGGATCAGGCCGAGGCCGGAGCCGTCGTGCCCCTCCTTCATGGTCTCCAGGGCGAGGATGTTCTCCATCGGGGAGAAGTAATCGGCGGACACGAGGGCGCACAACCGACACATGGAATATTCTCCTTGGGATGCTGGGCGGTGCACGGGGCCGCGACGTCCGGGACCGCGGCTGCCCCAGCGATTCTGCCTAAAAAAAAGGCAGTGCCGTCTCTGCCAGGGCGAAACATTTACCCAGATCGAGGAAGATAAGTCAATGGGCGCGAGTGCTTATTTTTTAGGCAAAACCGGTGGCCGGCGTCTCGTTCGCCGTGGAGGGGGGGGGGCTGGACGACTACCCGGTGACAATGAACACCTGGTCCCCGTCCCCGGTCCCCGGCGGCGCGTCCCGCCCCGGGCTCACCCGCGCCGGGCCGCGCCGTGACGAGCGAACTCGGACGGGAGCTGTCCCGTCACCTGGCGAAACACCGCGATGAACTGGGAGAGGGAGCCGTAGCCCACCTCGAACGCGGCCTCGGTCACCGAGTACCCGCCCGACGCCAGGAGTTCCCGCGCCTTGGCCACGCGGAGCCACGCCAGGACGCGGCACGGGGGCACCCCGAGTTCCTTCAGGAACAGGCGGTTCAGGGTCCGGGTGCTCATCCCGGACGCCTGGGCGACCTCCCCCATGGACACCTTGCTTCCCAGGTTGTCGCCCAGGTAGGCCAACGCCGCCCTGACCCGCGGGTCCCGGCTCTTGCCCTCCAGCTGTTCCACCTGGAGGAGCCCCTGCGCCGCCTCGAGGCTCTCGCCCAGCGCCTGGACCAGGACCTCCACGATGGCCTCCGCCGCTCGGGTCTCCGGGTGGAGCAACAGGTAGAAGAGGAGTTCCTTGCACAGCTGGCTCGCAGGGAACACGGCCTTTCCGAACGAGGCAGGCGCGCCCGCCCGGCGCCACCTGTCGGCCTCCACGAGGCAGATCAGCCGTTCCCCCCGCTCGCCGGACGAGTCAAAACCGTGCACCGTGCCCGGGGGCAGGTACACCGTTCGTCCGGGTCCGCACCGGAGGGTCGTCCCCCCCACGTCGATGCGGATCTCCCCCTGC
>JAJRUI010000100.1 GCA_024277875.1 Deferrisomatales bacterium | reverse complement strand
GTATTCCTCCAGGAACTGCCCAAGACGGCGAGCGGAAAGGTGAAGAAGGGCGAGTTGAAGTGAGGAACGGTGTTCCGAGTTCCATGTTCCAAGTTCTGTGTTGAAGTCCGAATTCAAGACAGGACATATCGAACCCGGAACATAAAACTTCGAACCCGGAACAGGGAACCTTGAACATGGAACAAAACATTTTGCGTTGCTCTCGATGTGTGTTGCCGAACTCTTTCCCCGGCGTCTCGTTCGACGACGAGGGGGTGTGCAACCACTGCCGGGGGTTCCGGGGCGACCGGGCGACCGCGGCCCTCAAAAAGAAGTACGAACTAAAGTTCCAGGCCCTGTTGGAGAAACATCGCAGGGCGTCGTCTTACGACGTGCTGATGGCGTACAGCGGGGGCAAGGACAGCACCTACACCCTGGACGTGTTCGTCAACCGGTACGGACTTCGGGTGCTCGCCCTCACGTTCGACAACACGTTCATCTCCGAGCGCTCGTTCGTCAACATGCGCGCCGTGTGCGACGCGCTCGGCTCGGACCACCTGATCGTCCGGCCCAACGCGAAGCTGCTGCGAACGATCTTCCGGGCCGCCGCGCAGAAGGAGCTGTACGCCCCCAAGACCCTGGAGCGGGCGAGCACCGTGTGCACGAGTTGCATCGGCCTGGTCAAGGCGATCGTCCTGCGAACGGCGGTGGAAAAGCGGATCCCGTTCGTGGGGTTCGGCTGGTCGCCGGGGCAGGCCCCGGTCCAGGCCAGCGTGATGCGGACAAACCCGTCCCTGGCCCGCGCCACCCAGAAGGCCATCGAAGAGCCGCTGCGCTCGGTGGCGGGAGACGCCGTTGCGCCGTATTTTCTGGCCGACGAGCACTTCGAGCGGGCCGAGGCATTCCCGTGGAACGTCCACCCACTGGCGTTCCTGGACTACAGCGAAGAAAAGATCCTGGCGCGCAATCGGGAACTGGGTTGGGAAAAACCCGACGACACCGACGCCAACTCCACCAACTGCCTGCTGAACGCGTTCGCCAACCAGGTGCACAAGGACCGCTACGGGTTCCACCCCTACGTCTGGGAGATCGCGAACATGGTCCGCAGCGGCGCGATGACCCGCGCCGAAGGGCTGGAAAAAGTCGAATCTCCCGAGAGCCCGGAAATGGTGGAATATGCCAAAAGAGGCCTGGGTCTCTGACGTTCGTTGGGCCCCCAACTTCGAACCTCGAACATCGAACATTGAACATTGAACCTGATCCGGAGGCAGCGGTGTTGGTCGCGAGACGAGCGTTCCTGAGGTTGGTCGGGTTGGTGGCGGTTCTTGCGGCGCTCCCAAAAAAAAGGGCGCGGGCCGCCCGGGTGGCGGCGGATACGCCCGCCGGTGCCGCTGGGTCCAGGTTTCTGCCGTTGGGGGCGGATGCCGACGGGAAGTCGCGGGTCTACGTCTCCCGGGGAGGGGGGGCTGAGGAAAACGTCCGGCGGGCGCTCGACCTGTTTGGGGGAATCGACCGGGTCGTGGGCACGAACGACATCGTGGTCGTCAAACCCAATGCACAGTGGTGGCTTCAGGGGACCACGAACACGGACAACCTGAAGGGGTTCATCGAGGCTATCCTGGAGATTCCCGGGTTCTCCGGCGAGGTGGTCGTGGCGGAAAACCACCACTACGCCGAGAAAGATTCGCGGGGCTGGACGACCGAGAAACGCAATGGCTCGTTCAACCTGAACGAACTCGTCGACTATTTTGCCCGCCAGGGACACCGGAACGTGACCAAGTACCACTGGCACGACGGCGGGCCCAATCCGAAGCCACGGCAGGGCAACGCGGGCGGCGGCGGCGTGGTGCCTGCAGACGGCACGGCCGACGGATATGTGTGGGCAGAGGACCTCGTGTACGTGAGCCCCGAGGGGCGGCGGTGCATGATGTCGTATCCCGTGTTCACCTCGGCATACAGCGGAAAAAGGATCGATCTGAGAAAAGGGGTTGTGGCGGGCGGCCGGGAGGACGGTGGCCGGGTCAGGCTGGTCAACTTCGCGTGCCTGAACCACCACAGCACGGAGTTCGGGGTCACCGCTTCGGTCAAGAACCTGATGGGGGTCGTGGACCTGACCTGTGGCTACCCGGGGACCGAACCAGATGGGTTCTACAACGTCCACTATATCGGGAGCGAGTCCACTGCCTACTCCCTCGGGAAACAGGCCGCCTACTTGTCCAGGAGATACGGCGTGGGGTCTTGGGTCGCGGACAAGTTGTTGTCGGCGGGGGAGTTTCGTTCGGAGTACACGGGCGGGGCGCTGGGGTTCTGGATGCGGACCGTACGGATGCCGGACCTGAACGTCCTGGCTGCCGAGTACGTCGGGTGGGGCGGGCGGCTGGATCCGTCCCGGCGCGCCCGGACGAATGCGTTTGCCCTGTCCACCGACCCGGTGGCACTGGACTACGCGGGTGCGAAATCGCTGCTTCTGGCCTCCACACCGGATCACGAGACCCGGCTGCGGGAGTTGAACGACCCGGAGAAACCACCGTTCAGTGCGTTTTTGCGCGAGTGCCAGGCACAGGGGGTCGGCAACCTGGATCCGGCGCGCATCGAGGTCGTAACGGCATGATCAGGGCGGGGGTTCGTCCCGGGGACCGGCAGGCCAAGGCCAGAGGAGATGTGGTGGCGTCTGTAACCGACCTGCTGCTCGGGCAGGGAGTGAAGGCACGGGATCTGGGTGCTGCCGAAGCCGCCTTCGCCAGCTACCTGGGGTGCTTGGAGAGCCTGCAGCCCAAAGTCCAGAAAGAACTGGCGGCCAGCGAGGACGCCTTGGCCCGGCAGGCAGGCCGTGAAGCGGCGGCTGCGTGCAACCGGGCATTGGCCCGGTACCTGTATAAAAAAAACAACGACCGGCGCGACCCCACGCTCCCCCAAGGCGTGGCGGGGTACCAGGAGGAAGATTTTGCCCGGGCGTTGAAGCTCGCGAGTGCCGGTGCGGACGAGCAAGTCACCTTTCACAACTATGTCTTTTACAGCTATATCGAAGTGTTGGCGTTTCGGAGGTGGCCGGTCGGCAACCATTACGTCGTCCGCAGCGGGGTGCCGAGGCGCCTGTTGCTGCGCCAGCCTCCCGGGCTGGCCGCAAAGTTGCTGTGGACGCTTGCGGGGGGGCGAGGGAATCACCCGTATTTTGAACTTCACTACAACCCCCACCGCCTGCGGCTGTTCAACCCAGAAGGGTGGCGCTGCGTTTTCGAGTTGACGGCTGGTCTGATGGGCGTTTTCGGGGACATCAAGGGGGTTTTCGGTGTCTCGTGGTTCTTCGACCCGAAACTGGCAAGCCTTTCACCGGAACTGGGTTTCTTGCGGCGGCAGGTCGAGGAGGTCGGGGGCCGGTTCTTTGTCGCCGACACGACAAAGGACCACATCGAGAATGCACTGAAGATGTCCCGGGCGCGGCGGGCCGCCTACAAGGCCGGGCGATACCGGCCGGCGTGCTACCTGGCTCTTGTGCCGAGGGCGGCCCTGTTACGTCACTTTCGGCTCGGCTGACCGGCTCCCGATAACGGGGAGAGGGGGCGTCCGTGGATAGGGAGTCCGGGGCGGGGGGGGACGACGGGAGCCTGAAGGTGTTGGCCGCGGTCTACACCGCCCTGCTGGCGTACGGCACGCTCTACCCGCTGTGGGACTGGCGCTGGCCGGCGGGGGGTGCCTGGCCGCTGCCGTCCTGGCCGGAACAGGTGTCCCGGGCGGATGTGGTGACGAACCTGTTCGTCTACCTGCCGTTCGGGTTCCTGTGGGCAGGGGTGTTCCACCGCCGGTCGCGCGGGGCGGTGGGACTGGCCGCGGTGGGGCTGCTGGGGGTGGCTCTCAGCCTGGGCCTGGAGTTTCTGCAAGCGTTCGTGCCGGGGCGCGTACCCTCGCTGCTGGACGTGGCCCTCAACGGTGCTGGCAGCGTGGCCGGCGGGGGCGTGGCCGTGCTGCTCGGGCCGGGGCCCGGGCGGTCCCGATGGTTCGCGGCTTGGCGCGGGCGATGGTTCTTGCCCGGCCGGGCGGTCGACGTGGCGCTGGCAGTGCCCGCGTTGTGGGCTCTCGGGCAGTTGTTCCCTTTGGTGCCCTCGGTGGACGTTGGCTCGTTGCGCGCGGGGTTGCGTCCGCTGTATCACGGGTTGACGGGCGCCGCGCCGTTTTCGCCGGGTGCCGCCGCAGTGTACGCCCTACAGGTGGCCGGCCTCGGCGGGTTCGTCTCGCTGCTTGCCCGGTCGGCCGGGCGGATCCAGTGGGTCTTTGCCGGGTGCGTGGCGGCGGTGCTCGTGCTGAAGGTCCCGGTGGTGAGCCGCCAGTTGTCCCTGGAGGCGGTGATCGGCGCTGTCGCAGGGTATTGCGTGCTGTTGCCGGTGGCGCGGGTGCGATACCGATTGCGCGCGGCCGCGGTGGCCGGGTTTCTGGTGGCGGCGGTGGTCGTGGACGGGCTGCGGTCCGGACCGGGAGGCGCGTTTTCGCCCATGGTCTGGGTGCCGTTCCAGGCGCACGTGACGAACCTGCAGGGGCTTGCGGACGTGATCACCGGCGCGTGGCCCTGGTTCGCCCTGGGATGGCTGGGCCGGGCGGGCATCCCGGCGCGCGACCCCGCCGTGCCCGCCGTGCTGGGCGCGGCCGGGACTGCAGCCATAGTCCTGGGGATCGAATTCGCCCAGCGGGCCATCCCGGGGCGCACCCCGGACGTCACGGACGCGGTGGTCGCGGCGGCGGCGTGGGTGTTGCCGTGGTGGGTCGTGACAGGGGGCAAGACAGAGACAGGCCCACCGGGGTCTTGTGGTCCGGGCGACCGCCTGTCATAGTCGGATCGTTGCCGGGTTGCGCCGGCAGAAACGGCTGTTTTTTGCCGGAGGGGCTGGTGGAACGGATGAAACGACACGATGCGGACCGGGGGACTTGGTGGAGCCTGCTTGCCCTCACGGCCGGGCTGGTCGCCCTGTACGCCGGCGTGGTCCCGGATCTGGTGCGCGACTGGGGGGTGGACGAGAACTACAGCCACGGGTACCTGATCCCCTTCATCACGGCGTACATGCTTTGGACGCGCAAGGACGAACTGCGCCGGGCGGCCCGCCGGGATCGGGGTTCCTGGGTCGGGCTGGTCGTGTGCGTGGGGGCCGTGGCGATGCTCGTGGTGGGCCGGGCCGGCGCCGAGTTGTTCCTCCAGCGCTCGAGCCTCGTGTTCTTCCTGATCGGTTCCGTGCTCTGGCTGTGGGGGTGGGGCCTGTTTCGCCTCACCTGGGGACCGCTCTTGTTCCTGATGTTCATGGTGCCCCTTCCGTACCTGGTGTACGACGCGGTCGCGTTTCCCCTGAAGTTGTTCGCCGCCCGGGTCGCGACCGGGAGCCTGCAGTTGCTGGGCATCCCGGTGTACCGGGAGGGCAACATCATCCAGTTGGCCAGCCAGACCCTGGAGGTCGCGGACGCCTGTTCCGGGCTACGCAGCCTGGTGAGCCTGATCGCCCTTGGGGTGGTGTACGCGTGGCTCACCGAGCGGGTGCGGTGGAAGCAGGCTGTGCTCGTGGCGTCCACCGTGCCGATCGCCATCGCGGCCAACGCGTTCCGGGTGGCCGGCACGGGCGTGCTGGCCCACTACGTGGGCCCCGATGCGGCCCAGGGGTTCTTTCACACGTTTTCGGGCTGGCTGGTATTCGTGGTCGCGTTCGCGTTGCTGCTCGCGGTGGGGGGGCTGCTGAAGTTGGCTGGAGGGCCCGGCCGAGGACCCCGAGAGCGGTGACCCGTTTTCTACACCTCCCGTCCCGAGGTGAGGGTGCGGTGCCACTCGGGAGAAGTTTTTTCCAGCTGCCGGAGTTCGTCCTCGGTGTAGGGAAACACGTCGATCCCCACCGGGAAGCCGAACGGCAGGAAGTCCGGGACCCGGTCGCGGACCGGGCGCGGGTCGTGGGCCAGCACGATGCACAGGTCCACGTCGCTTCCCGGGGTCGGGGTGCCGTGCACCCGGGACCCGAACCACAGGATTTTCCGGATGGCGGGGTTGCGGCGGCGCAACCGGGCGGCGTGGGCCAGGACGGCCCGTTCCACCCCCGCCGGATCACCCGATCTGATCGCGGCAGAATCCGAGGATCCGCTGTGCGCAGGCAATGGCGTGCTCCGCTTCGGACCGTGTGTAGAAGTCGGTGGGCGCTCCGGCGTCGAACCCGTTGGGGTACCGGGTGGGGATGTAATGCTTGTCCAGCGCCTTCGCGTCGTCGGCCAGGGGGGACGCGCCGGGCAGGCGGCCGAGCAGGGCGGTTACCGTGTGTCCCCACGCCTCCATGCCCCTGTGCAGGAACACGGCCTTCACGGCCTTTTCGGCTGACTGCTGGGCCGCGAAACAACTCCACTCGTAATCGCCTGCCGCCAGCGCGTTTCTGGCGTGGGCCAGGTCGGCTCCGGCCTGCCGCAACCAGTCGGCGTAACGGTTTGGCATGGTGACCCTCCATCGTGCAATCTTACCAGAAACGCTGTAGCGTGTTGAAGCAAGGCGGCCGCTCCGCCGATCACTGACAACCGACCACTGACCACTGGATTTCCCCCATGCGCACTCGGCTCTGGATCCTCGCGATCACCGTTTTTGCCGTCGCCGGCTACTTGCAGTTCCTGTCCGGCGTGCAAGCAGTGCCGCTCCGAAAACCCCTGTCCACGGTGCCCGAGGCGGCCGACGGGTGGGAGATGGTGCGTTCCGACCGGTTGGAGGAGAACATCCTCGCGAACGTGGGGGTCGAGGACTACATCATGCGCACCTACCGCGGCCCGGGCGGGATCCCCGTGTCGTTGTACGTGGGGTACTACGAGCGGCAGGGAGAGAAGGACACCATCCACTCGCCCAAACACTGTCTGCCGGGAGCCGGGTGGCGGCCCGTGGAGACCACGGTCGTCTCGTTCGACACTCCCGGTGTCAACGGCGGCCGCACCCGGGCGGTGCGGTCCGTGATCCAGAACGGGAAGAAGCGGCAACTGGTGCTGTACTGGTACCAGAGCCGCGGCCGCAACATCACCAGCGAGTACGCCGCCAAGGTGTGGCTCGTGGTGGACTCGATCTTCCGGAATCGCAACGACGGTTCGCTGATGCGGTTCATGGCGCCGATCCCGGACGGGATGTCCGACGCTGACGTGGAGCGGCAGGTCGTCGCGTTCGCCCGCGCCATCCTTCCGGAGACGGTCGCCTGCATGACCGATTGAGCCACCGGCCCCCGGCTTTCTGGCGCGTTCCCAATAGTGGAAAACGATTCCCCTTTTTTGCCCCCCTAGTTTTCCCTTCCCCTCGCCACCCAGTACGCCCCTGCCGGCAAACTGGCCGTCTTGGCTGAAGAAACGGGTCGTGTGCCCGGCCATGCCTTTGTTGGCATGCCCCTTGCTATGTGAGTTATGGACCAAGCGGGCGGACGGCCCTTGGAGAGGGGCGGCCGGATTCGTCGGAGGGGCCGCACGGAAGCGAGGCAGGCCGTAAGGAGGAGAAAGGGGGCAGCACAGCAGGGACGCGGTCGTGCTCGACAGGGCAAGGGTTTTGAAAACCGGGCGAGACGCCCAAACTCAACAGCGAAGGAGGAAACACATGAAAAGGACATTGGCTTTGGTTGCAGGCGCCGTGTTGGCCGCGGGAAGCGCGTGGGCGGTGCCGTTTGGAAACGACGGGGGCGCGAGACTCCAGGGGATCTTTGACGATATCACGGTC
>JAJRUI010000099.1 GCA_024277875.1 Deferrisomatales bacterium | reverse complement strand
GGCCTGCTACCTGCTGTTCGTGGCCACCCTGACCTACGCCACCTACCGGGCCGCCGGCCGGGACGACGCCACCAAGGTGCTGCTGCTCGACAACCCCGTGGGCGAGGCCAGCTCGGCCCACCTGCTGCGGATCATGGTGGAACTGGCCCGGGAGAACGCGATCCAGCTCATCGTGCTCACGGCCCACCAGGATCCGGGCATCTGGAAGTACTTCCGCAACCTGGTCAGCCTGGTGCCCGTCGCCACCTCCCGCCGGACCTACGTCCAGCTCGACCGGGACACCATGGAGGCGTTCCGGGCCAACTTCGAACTGGAGGAGGCCACCCTGCTCACCGCGCCCAACCGGGACTGGGAGGAGGACTTTCCGCAGGGATAAGAGGCGGAGGGATGCGGGATGGTGAAGGACGAGATCCGGCGAGCCGCCGAGGCGTTCTTGTCCGCGGTCGAACGGGCCGGGCGGCGCACGTTCGCCCTGGCCGACATGGAGGCCCACGTGCGGGCCGCCCTGGGGCCGGAGGCCTACGTGGAGGCCGGGGAGTACCGCGCCCTGGCCGGGGTCGTGAATGGCCTGGCCGAGGCCGGCCGGATCGCCCCGCTCAAGGCCCGGGGCCGGAACGGCCGCAACCCGCCCCTGTACCGCGGCTACCGGCTGGCGCCGGCCCGGGCCGCCGGGGCGCCCGCCGCGGGCCTGGAGGGCCTGCACCCCCGCATCGACCGGGCCGGGCTCCGGCGGTTGGACGGCCGGGACGCCGAACGGGTGCGGGCCGTGTCCGCGTACCTGTTCACCCATCCCGACCGCTCGGCCCGGCCGGCGTCGCCCCGTAACGAGCGCAGCCTCGAGATCTTCGGGGACGAAAAGTTCCTGGAGAGACGCCCCGGTTTCCTCCGGGCCCTGGGCCTCGACCTCGCCGACCTCCACGCCCTGGAGGTGCGCGAGCCGTTCTTCCACCGGCGGTTCGACCAGGCCGGCTCCGAGGCGCTGGCCCTGGAAAACCTGGCCACGTTTTGGTCGGTGTGCCGGGTGCTGGAGTCGGGAGCCGCCTGGCGTTGGGGCCCCCGGCCGGCCCTGGTGCTCTACGGAGAGGGCAAGAAGATCCTGCGCTCCATCAGCTTCCTCGCAACGTTTCCCGAGGTGACCCGGGTCGGCTACTTCGGCGACCTGGACCCCACGGGGGTCGAGATCCTGGCCGGCCTGCGGGGCCTGGAACCCCGCTGCGAGCCGGCGGAACCCCTGTACCGGGGGCTTCTCCGTCAAAGGCACCTGGCCCGATCGCTCGAGGGGCGGGACCGGCGGGTCGGCGTGGAAGCAGCGTTCGCCGGGTGCGGCGACCTGGCCGAACGGGTTCGGGACCTGTTCTCCCGCAACGCCTGGATCCCCCAGGAGGCCCTGGGACTGGAGGCGCTGCTGGAAGGCCGTTCCCCAACGACTCCGGCTGTCGGACCGGGCGAAACCCCTCCGCAACCGTAGCCCGACGGCCGTCGGCCTGAACGGGTGCAAAAAGGCGGGGAGGGCGGGGAGCGGCGGGGAGGGGACAGACACGCCGGTTCAGCCGTCCGGCGCGAGCATCTCCAGGAACGCCTCGACCCGGGTGCGGAGCTGGCCCTGGTCCTGGGAGTAGTCGGTCTCGACCCGCAACACTTGGCGGCCCCGGCCGGCCAGCTCCCGCCCCAGCCGCAGCGCCTCGGCGGCAAAGGGCGTGCAGAACGACAGGTTGTAGTGGACCACGCCGTGGGCCCCCAGGTCCCGGGCCATCCGGTCCACCGTGTCGGTGCGTTCCGAATTGGGCGTAAAGCACGCACACTCGGTCCGGAGCTGGCGGTCGGCGAGCGCGTCCAGGAGGCCGTCGCGGGTGGCGGGGGCCGGGTCCACCAGGTCCCGGAAGTTCCGGGCGCCCACGCACGACTCTTCCCCCACCACCACCGCTCCGCTGGTCTCGATCACGTGGGGAAGCTTCCAGTTGGGGATCGCCATGGGCGAGCCCGACACCAGGATCCGGGGCGTGCCCGCCGGAGCCACGCCCACACCGCGGGCGACCCGATCGTCCAGTTCGTCGCACAGCTCGTTCACCTTGTCCGTGAACCGCTCCGGGTCGTCGTAGAACGAGATCTGGTTCACCAGCAGGGCGTCGAGGCCGGAGATGGGCGCGGGGTCGGCGGCCCGCAGGGCGGCCAGCCGGGCCAGGGCCCGGCGCCGGGCGTTCAGGGTCGCCACGGCCCGGCGCAGGTTCTCCCCGGTCACCCGGTTGCCGGTGAGGTCCTCGATCCGGGCCGTGAACCGGTCCAACTCCGCCCGCCACAGGGCCCGGGCCGGCGGCGCCTTGGTCTGGGGCAGTTCCATCACGTACAGCGGGGCGAACGCGGCGAACGACTCGTAGGCCTTTTTCTTGCCGTCGCATGTCGTCTCTCCCACGACCAGGTCGGCCAGTTCGAGAAACGGGCACAGGCGGGCGAGCTTGAACCCGAAAAAGCTCTTGATCAGCGGGCAGGTCGCCTGGGGCAGGTACTGCTCGGCCCGGTCGAATCCCACCTCCGCGCCCCCGCACAGGCCCACCTGCACGCCGCCCGCGGCCAGGACCACTTCCTCGGGCACGAACACGCAGAACGTGGCCACCACCTTGCGGCCGGCAGCCCGGGCGTCCAGGAGTTCGCGAACCCGCAACCCGTGGATCTCGCCCACGACGATGTCGAAGTACGCCATGGCCCGGGGCCGGTTGGCCTGGGCGAGGTAGATGTCCCTGTACGCCTGGCCCAGCACGGCGAGCAGCCCGTCGTGGGCCTCGAGGTCCAAGCCGAGGTCCTGCCACATCTGCCGGTATTCTTCTGCTCGGGGCATGGTTCCTTCCTCCTGTCGCGGGGGTGCACGGTCCAAAACGGCAACACCCTACCGCTGCGCCGGAAGGCCGGGGAAATCGGAAATCAGGATCATCCCGGCCCGGGCGATCGGGTGGCGCGATCCGTGGGGGCGCGTCCGGGCTCGGGGCGGGGAAACCCGTGTCGGGCCGGGAGCGACCTGCCGGTCAGACGCCTCCGCGGCTCGATTGTCAGGGAAAACGGTGTCCTTTTTCGGAAGAAAACTACCCTGACCCCCCTTCCTTCCGGTCCAGCAGCCCGCCAGCGTTGCCGGAGGAGGCACAAACCCCTTTGGTATCGACCAGTTCCGTCCCCCGCCAAAACCCTTTGCTCTATCGTTGTTTTCGGAATAATTTTTGCGATGTCTCGGTCGATTTTTCTTTTCACCCGGAGGTCCGGGCCGGAAAGGGGGGTTGTTCCGGCGGAGAAGCGCTTGGCCGGCCTGCGAGCGCGCCCACACGACCAGAAAAGAAAGAGGAGGACGGAGATGAGGATGTTCGCAGCGACCGGGGCGGCGCTGTTACTGGCGCTCTTCGTGTCGCCGGCCTACGCGAGCCCGGTGACCTTCGACGTCGGGGGTGCGGACGACGGGTCGTCGGTGGCCCTGACCCGCGTGGACAACGGGGTCACGTTCGGGCCGTACGATTTCGGCTGGTTCGGAACGGTTGACGCGTGGACGCGGTGGGACGGCAGCGCTCTGTCGGTCTCCCTGGCGCCCGGCTTGGACGACTACCTGTTCACCTTGAACGATCTCGAGTCCCAGACGATCGATTTCCTGCGGTTCGTCGTCGACGGGGACGGCGTGGGCACGTTCGACCTCACCGCGACCCTGGCGTTCGAAGAACCCGCCGCCCTGTCGGCGTCCAGCGACGGCTCAGGGGGGTGGGGTACCATGGACTGGACTTTCAACGTGCTCGATCTATTGCAGGTGAAAGGTTCCTTTTCCGGCGGGGCCCTGACGTGGGACGACCCGTTTACCACCATGACCCTGCCGGACGGCAACCTTGTGGCCGTGTATCTGGAAAACACCGTGCCCATAGGGTTCAGCGACACCACGATCGTCCACGCCACCATCCGGAACTTTGGCGGGGGCACGTCGCCCGGGCCGAATCCAGCCCCGGTTCCCGAGCCGGGCACCCTGCTCCTGCTCGGCTCCGGCCTGGCGGGCCTGGCCGGGTACGGCCGCAAGCGGATGAAGCGGTAACACCGCTCCGGCCGGCAACGGCTCGAAAACCCCACGGGATTCGTTCCCGTGGGGTTTTTTCACCCCGTCAACCACGCCGCCACCACGTCGAGCATCCGGTTGGCAAACCCCCACTCGTTGTCGAACCAGCACAGGACCTTGACGAGCCGACCGCCGCTCACGCGGGTCTGGCTGCCGTCCACGGTCCCGGACCGGGGGTCGTGGTTGAAGTCGCACGACGCCAGGGGCTCCTCGGTGTAGCCGAGCACGCCGCCGAACCGGGCGGCTGCCGCGTCCTGCAGGATCCGGTTGACCGCCTGCGCCGTGGTGTCGGTCCGCACGGCCAGGGACAGGTCCATCACGGACACGTTGATGGTGGGCACGCGCACGGCCACCGACGCGAACCGGCCGGCCAGGGCCGGCAGGATCCGGCCGATGCCCCTGGCCAGGCCGGTGTCCACCGGGATGATCGACTGGAGCGCGCTCCGGGACCGCCGCAGGTCCGGGTGGTGGGACACGTCCACCGCGGGCTGGTCGTTCATGGCCGAGTGCACCGTGGTGGTGAGCCCGCGTTCGATGCCCAGGGCGTCGTCCAGGGCCACGAGCACCGGCACCACGCAGTTGGTGGTGCACGACGCGTTGGAAACCACCCGGAGGCGGGGGCCGAGCACGTGGTCGTTCACCCCGTACACCACGGTGGCGTCCACGGTCTCGTCCGCCGGGTAGGACAGGAGGACCCGGCCGGCACCGGCGGCGAGGTGGGCGTCGGCGTCCCGCCTGCCCGCCAGGATGCCGGTGCAGTCGAGCACCACGTCCACCCCGACTTCGCCCCACGGGATCGTGGCCGGATCGGGCTGGTCGAACACGGCGATCTCGTCGCCGTTGACCCTCATGCCGCCCGCCACGCGTTCCACGGCGCCCGGGAACCGGCCGTGGGTGGTGTCGTACCGGGTCAGGTAGGTCACCGCGTCCGCGTCGGCCAGGTCGTTGACCGCCACCACCCGCATCCGACTGCGGTGGCCGGACTCGTACGCGGCCCGCAGCACGCACTGGCCGATCCGGCCGTACCCGTTGATGGCGACGCGGATGCTCATGCCTTTCCTCCTTGCCTCTCGGCCCGACCGGGAGCCCGGCGGCCAGTATAAACGAAACCGGGCCGCGCACCCCCCTGGACAGGCGGCAAACATCTCCTATGCTGTTACCCGGCAGCCACCCACCCACGGGAGGATCGAGATGCGCTACCTGCCCCACACGTCCGACGAGGTCGTCGCCATGCTCGAGGTGGTGGGGGCCAGATCCCTGGACGACCTGTTCGCACAGGTGCCGGCGCAGTGCCGGGTCGAGGGGGATCTGGACCTGCCCGAAGCCCTGACCGAGTGGGAACTGGCCGACCGCCTGGGCGAGTTGGCCGGCCGTCCCGGCCACCGGGTGTTCCTGGGCGCGGGTTCCTACGACCACCGGGTCCCCGCGTGGATCGGCGCGGTGGTTTCCCGCCAGGAGTTCCTGACCTCGTACACCCCGTACCAGCCCGAGATCAGCCAGGGCACCCTGCAGGCGGTGTACGAGTACCAGACCCTGGTGGCCCGGCTCCTGGGCATGGACGTGGCCAACGCGTCGGTGTGGGACGGGGCCACCGCTCTCACCGAGGCGGTTCTCCTGGCCCTGCGGGTCACCCGGAAGGACGCGGTGGCCGTGTCGGCCGCCGTTCACCCGGCGTACCGGCAGGTCCTGCGCACCTACCTGGAACCGGCCGGTTTCCGGGTGGACGAGCTGCCCTACCGGCCCGACGGCACCACGGACCTGTCCGGGGTGGCGGGACGGGACGACCTGGCCGCGGTGGCCGTCCAGTCTCCCAACTTCTTCGGGTGCATCGAGAATCTCGACGGAGCAGCGGCTGCCGCGCGGGACACCGGGGCCCTGTCGGTCGTCACGTTCTCGGAACCCCTGGCCTACGGGCTGCTGCGCAGCCCGGGCAGCTGCGGCGCGGATGTGGCGGCCGGAGAGGGCCAGAGCCTCGGCCTTCCCCGGTCGTTCGGCGGACCCGGCCTCGGCATCTTCACCGCCCGGGAGCGGTTCCTCCGCCAGCTCCCCGGCCGGCTGGTCGGCCGCACCCTGGACGCCGACGGAAGGCCTGGGTTCGTGATCACCCTGTCCACCCGGGAGCAGCATATCCGGCGGGAGCGGGCCACCTCGAACATCTGCTCGAACCAGAGCCTGTGCGCGGTGACCGCGGCCATGTACCTGGGGAGTCTCGGGCCGAAAGGCCTCCGGGAACTCGCACGGCTGAACCACGACAAGGCGGCGTACCTGCGCCGGGTCCTGGCCGCGGCGGGCGCGCGGGCCCGGTTCGGCGGTCACTGCTTCAACGAGTTCGTGGTGGAACTGCCCGGCGGCGCGTACGACCGGCTCCTCGAGCGCGGTTTCGTGGCCGGCCTCCCCCTGGAGGACGCGTACCCGGAACTCCGGGGGTGCTACCTGGTGTGCGCGACCGAGACCGCCAGCCGGGACGACATGGACGCGCTGGCCGAGGAGGTGGCCCGATGAGTGAGACCGTGGGAACCACCGGCCTGGTGTTCGAAGAGCCCCTGCTGTGGGAGCGCGGCCGGCCGGGCCGCGTCGGGTTCTCCCAACCCCGGCGGGACGTGGATCCGGCCCCGATCCCGGAGGAGTTGGTGGGGGACCTGCCCGACCTGCCCGAGGTGGGCGAGGTGGACCTGGTGCGCCACTTCACGCGCCTGAGCCAGTGGAACTTCGGGGTGGACTCGGGCACCTATCCCCTGGGATCGTGCACCATGAAGTACAATCCCAAGGTGAACGACCGGGTGGCGGCCGGGTTCTCGGCCCTCCACCCGCTGCTGCCGGAGCCCCTTTGCCAGGGACCCCTGCGGCTCATGTACGAACTCGAACGCCTCCTGGCCGAGATCACCGGCATGGACGCGGTGAGCCTGCAGCCCGCGTCGGGTGCCCAGGGCGAGCTGACCGGCCTTTTGCTGGTCCGGGCGTGGCTGCGCAGCCGGGGGGAGGACCGGTCGAAGATCCTCGTTCCCGATACGGCCCACGGCACCAACCCGGCCAGTGCAGCCCTTTGCGGGTTCCGGCCGGTTGCAGTGGCTTCGGGAGACCGGGGCGTGCTCACGGCCGAAGCCGTGGCCGCGATCATGGACGAGGACACGGCCGGGCTCATGGTGACCAACCCGAACACCCTGGGACTGTTCGAGGAGGCGTTGCCCGAGATCGCCCGGATCGTCCACGCCCGGGGCGGGCAGGTGTACTGCGACGGCGCCAACCTGAACGCGCTGCTCGGCGTGGTTCGCATGGGAGAGTTGGGGGTGGACGTGATGCACGTCAACCTGCACAAGACGTTTTCGTCCCCCCACGGCGGGGGCGGGCCGGGCGCCGGACCGGTGTGCGTCCGCTCCCACTTGGAGCCGTTCCTCCCGGTTCCCCGGGTCGAACGGTCGCCGGACGGCGCCTTCCGGTGGTCTTCGGACCGTCCCCGGTCGGTGGGCCGGCTCCACGCGTTCCACGGGAACTTCGCGGTGCTGGTCCGGGCCTACGCGTACATCCGGTCCCTGGGGCCCCGGGACCTGAAACGGGTCAGCCAGCTCGCCGTGCTGAACGCCAACTACGTGAAGGAGCGCCTCAAGGACGTCCTGCACCTGCCGTACGACCGGCCGTGCATGCACGAGTGCGTGTTCACCGACGAGCGCCAGCGCCGACACAAGGTGACCACCCTGGACCTGGCCAAGCGGCTGATGGACTACGGGTTCCACCCGCCCACGGTGTACTTCCCGCTGGTGGTCCAGGGCGCCCTGATGGTGGAACCTACCGAGACCGAGTCCAAGGACGACCTGGACCGGTTCATCGCCGCGGTCCGGGCGATCGCCGCCGAGGCCGAGACCCGCCCGGAAACGGTACGCGGAGCACCGACGCGGCCCAAGCGCCGGCGCCTGGACGAGACCCGGGCTGCCCGCCAGCCCCGACTCACGGGGTGAGCCGCAGACCTACGCCCGTTCCAGCTGATCCAGGGGCACGTAGTACCGGTCGTACTGGCCACCGTCGGTGTACCGTTCGCCGGTGGGGGAGTTCACGAGCACCGTGGCCCGCTTGGTGATCCGGTTCACCCGCCCCTCCAGGCGGCGGCCGTCGAACCGGAACGCCACCCGGTCTCCCACCGACACCCCCATCCCGCGCGCTGCCCGGTCCTGAACGGTTTCGAGCTGGTGCGTGGTCGCCTGGTGGCCGAACACCCGGCGGGCCCGCTCGCGGAACCCAGCAGACCGGCACGACGACCGCCCGATCAGCTCGAACTCCACGAGGTGGATCAACTCGTGTTCGAAGATCCGCTGGAGGGCATCGAGCCGGTCGCGACACGCGACGCCGTTGACCGCAACCTTCGCGCCGGGTTCGGTGAAGTTCGTGAAGAGCAGGTGGGACGAGATCGCGATCTCGTAAACCGGCGGCCTCCCCCCGCTGGCCGGGAACCGGAACGTCTTTCCCCCGGCCCGGGTCATGCGGCTGGACAGCCGGAACCCGATCCGGCTCCGTTCCGGATCGGACAGGGCTGCCGACAGGGACCCGGAGAAGAACTGCCGGTCGTAGGCTTCGAACAGCAGCGCCAGGTCTTCCGTGCCGATCCGGGTAAAGTTGCCCCGGTGGATTCGGGCAGAGTCCTCGAGCATCTCCCGCCGGACCGCGTCGGCACGGTTCCGGATTTCGCATGGGGTCCCGGCCGAGGACCGGTCCCAACGACGAAGGCGTTCCAGCCGGGCCTTCGAGTCCGCCCGTGTCAATCCACGTCCTCTAGGTCCGGGATCACGACCCGGTAGTTCCCCTCTCCGAGGGCCCGGTCCAGCCGGGCCTTGACAGCGGCGACGTTCTCACCGGAACGCACCACGAGGCATGGCTGGCCGTCCCGGCCGAACGCGATCCCGTCCGCCTTCGGCTCGATTCCCGAGAAGCAGCGCTTCGCGTCGTCCCACCGGCGGTTCGGCTTGAAACCGAACCGGCCGGCGAACGCGATCGCCCCCTCCACCACGGCCCGGGCCAAACCGGGATCACACGGCTCGAACTCCACCGAGTCGTTGAACAGACCGCCCTTCACCCGCCCGTGATACTCTTCGGGCGCCAGGTT
>JAJRUI010000098.1 GCA_024277875.1 Deferrisomatales bacterium | reverse complement strand
TGCCGCCCACGGCGGTGCTGACCGTGCGGGACGGGGAGGGAGCAATCGCAACTCAGGTTCCGTACGGAACCACCCTCATCTTGCACGCGCGTGGGTCTGTCGACCTGGGCGGCGGGGATATCGTCCGGTACCAATGGGAATGGGTGGACGGGCCGCCCGGTACTTCCGTGTCGACGCCCGGTTTCAGCCTTGTTCTGACGGACGGGACCCTGGACGCGCTGGGTCTGCCCGGCATGTCGTTGCCCGTGGGGACGCACGTGTTCCAGGTGGTGGCGGTGGACGACTCGGGCAACGCGTCGGAGCCGGCCCAGGCGACGGTGGAGGTGGTGGGGAACCGCGCGCCCACCGCGAGCGCCGGCCCGGACCAGGCCGTGGCCGTCGGGGCGGCGGTGACGCTGGACGGCACGGGGTCGGGCGACCCCGACGGCGACCCGCTCACCTATGCATGGACCCTCACCTCGGTGCCGGCGGGCAGCACGGCGGTCCTGTCGGACCCCGCGGCGGCCCGGCCCACGTTCACCGCCGACGTGGCGGGTGAGTACGTGGTGCGCCTGGTGGTCAACGACGGCACGGTGGACAGCGCCGTGGACACGGTGACGGTGACGGCCGCTGGGGTCGCCCGGTCCTGGGGGACCGCCCGGTTCGCCTTCGGCTGGTCGATCGGGGTGTACACGTACCCCCAGGTGGCGGCCGACGGCAACGGCAACTTTTTCGCGATCTGGATCGAGGGGGACGACGGCGGGCGGTACTCCCTGCGGGCCAACCGGTACGACGCTTCCCTGGGGCGGTGGGGCACCGCCCACGAGCTGGCCACCCCGCCGGATCTCGCCGTGATCAACCCGCGGCTGGCGGTCAACGAGGCCGGACAGGCCGTGGCGGTGTGGTCCGCGTACGGGAGCACCCCCGGGGTGAAGGAGGTGTTCGCCTCCCGCTACTCCGGGGGCGTGTGGGGGACCGGGGAGGTCGTCGACTCCTCGCCCGAGGACACCCACTACCCCGACGTGGCGATCGACCCGGCGGGCAACGCGGTGGTGGTGTGGCACCAGTCGGAGGCGCTCAACGACACCCTGTCGATCTGGGCCAACCGGTTCGACGCCACCGCCGGCGCCTGGGGTACGCCGGAGCTGCTCGAACAAAGCGATGCTCGGGCGTCCGAACCGAGGGTGGTCCTGGATCCGTCGGGCAACGCGACGGTGGTGTGGTTCCAGCAGGACGGGGCAGTGTACTCGGTCGCGGCCAACCGCTACGACGCCGCCGCCGGCACCTGGGGCACGGCCCAGTGGATCGACGAGACCGACAACACGGCCGGCAACCCCGCCGTGGCCGTGGACGGGGCCGGCAACGTGTTCGCCGCGTGGTGGGAGTCCGACGGCTCCATCGCCTACAACGCCAAGGATTCCGTGGTGGTGCGGCGCTTCGACGCGGGCACGGGCACCTGGGGTGACTCGACCGCGCTCGACGTGACCTCGATCCGGGACTACTGGGAGGCGCCGGCGGTGGTGGCGGACGGGGCCGGCAACGCCGTGGTGGCGTGGGAGCACAACGCGTACGAGACCTCCTGGGGCGACTACGCCCACAGCATCTACGCCGCCCGGTACGACGCCGCCACCGGGTGGGCCACGGCCGCAGAGGTGGACGCGGACTTCTACCCCGCCGCAAGCCCCCAACTGGCCGTGGACGGGGCCGGCAACGCGCTGCTGGTGTGGGCGCAGCAGGGGTACGTGGCGGCCCTCGGCGTGAACCGCTTCAGCGTGTACGCCAGCTCGCTGCCCGCGGGGGGCACCGGCTGGAGCACCCCGGAGATGATCGAGGCCGAAGACGGCCACGGCATCACCCCCCAGGTGGCGGTCTCCCCAGCCGGGGAGGCCCTGGCGGTGTGGAACCAGGCGTCGGGCGACACCTCGGTCTACGAGGTTTGGGAGAACTTCTTCCGGTAGGGACGGAACGAGGTTCCTGTTTGCGGAGGTGTGGTCAAGGGGACGGAAACCCGTCTGGTCTTTGGGCTGTGCGGTCCTGCTCCTGGCCGGGTGCGTGGCCGCGCCGCCCAAGGGGGACCTGCAGCGCGGGTTCTCGGTGTGGGGCTACGTGGGCCGGGGACCCACCGCGCCGGCCCCCATGGTGCCGGTGGCCCTGCTCGACGCGAACTCCGGCACCCCGGTGGCGTCGGACCAGACCGATTTCATGGGCAAGTACGGGTTCTCGGGGTTGGCGCCGGGGTCCTACGCGGTTCGGGCCGAGAAGGTGACCCGGGTCAAGGGGACACTGCTGCGTAGTTGCGAAACGGGGCGAGGGAGGCGCGGGGTCAGGGTATGCCGAGAAGCGCCCGAGAGGATCGCGAACGGATTCTAGGGCTTGGACGATCGGGCGCGAGTCGCTGCTTGGCGCGTGGGCGGAAGGTGGCGCGGGAGGAGCCGGAGGGGCTTCGGGGCGTTTTGGGCGAAGGTAGGGAGGAGGGAGGGCTAAAATACTGGAAAATTGATGATGTTGCCATTAAAATGGCAGGCATGTATTACGCCAGGACCCTCACCGCCCGACTGGAACGGCTGGTGGCCACGTTTCCCGTGGTGGTCGTGTCCGGTGCCCGCCAGGTGGGGAAGAGCACGCTTCTTCGCCATACGCTGGGCCGGTG
>JAJRUI010000097.1 GCA_024277875.1 Deferrisomatales bacterium | reverse complement strand
GTGATCAGCTCGGGGCTGGGCGCCCTGGTGACCCGGAGCATCGAAGGCGACCGGCCTGCGTTCTCGGTGCCCTACTACACCCTGGCCACCCACTGGGAGGTGGTGCTGTACCTGGTGCTCGGGGTCGTGGTCGGGCTCGTAGCCGTCCATTTCATCCGGAGCTTCTACGCCCTGTCCGACCTGTTCACAGGGTTGAAGATCCCGGACCGGCTGAAACCGGTGGTGGGCGCGGCCCTGGCCGGCGCCGTGGGCATCTGGCTGCCCCAGGTGCTGGGCGACGGCTACGAACACATCGAACGGGCCCTGGCCGGGGAGTTGGCCGGCGGCCTGGTCCTCGCCCTGACGTTCGCCAAGATCTACGCCACCGGCCTCACCCTGGGATCGGGCAACGCCGGGGGGGTGTTCGCACCGAGCCTGTTCATCGGGGCGATGCTGGGGGGGGCCTACGGCGCCCTGGTGACCCACCTGTTCCCCGGGATCTCGGGCGGTGTCGGCGCGTACGCCCTGGCGGGCATGGGCGGGTTCCTGGCCGCCGCCACCCACGCGCCCATGACCGCGATCTTCCTGATCTTCGAGATGACCGGAGAGTACTCGGTCATCCTCCCGATCATGTTCTGCTGCGTGATCGGGTACACGGTCAGCCGCTACTTCCAGAAGGAGTCGATCGACACCCTGGAACTCGAACGACGGGGCATCCACCTGGAAGAGGGCCGGGAGGTGAGCCTGCTCGAGTCGGTCCGGGTGGCCGACATCATGAACCCCGACGTGGAGTCGATCCCCGAGGCCATGCCCCTGCGGAAGATCCTGGGGTTCATCCCGTCGTCCCGGCACACGACCTTCCCGGTGGTGGACAAGGACGGCCGGCTCGTGGGCATCCTGAGTCTCCAGGACTTCCGGGAGGTGGCGTACGAAGAGGGGCTCGAGGACCTGATCGTGGCGCGGGAGCTGGCCACGCCCCAGGTCATCACGGTGTTCCCGGACGAGAGCCTCAGGGACGCCCTGGGCCGGATCGGCTACCGGAACATCGAGCACCTGCCCGTGGTGCGGCGGGACGACCCCCGCCGGGTGATCGGCATGCTCAGCCGCCAGGACATCATCAGCTCGTACAACAAGGCCCTGATCGATCGGTCCCTGCGGCCCGGGGAGGGGTAGGTGGGGATGCCTGGCTCCCCGGACGACGCGCTGCGGACAGGCCTGAACGACGCCCAGTGGGAAGCCGTGTCCCACGGCCGGGGCCCGCTACTCGTACTGGCCGGGGCCGGCAGCGGCAAGACCCGGGTGCTCACCCACCGGATCGCGTACCTGATGGCGTGCGCCGGGGTGCCGGCCGGGGAGATCCTCGCCCTCACCTTCACGAACAAGGCTGCCCGGGAGATGCGCCGGCGGGTCGCCGAGTTGCTCGGGGACGCGGCGGCCAGGGTGTGGCTCGGCACGTTCCACGGGATCTGCCTCCGGCTTCTCCGGGCCAACGGCGACCGCCTGGCCGTTGGACGGGAGTTCGCCGTTTACGACACCGAGGACCAGAAGCGGCTGGTGGCCGAGGTGGTCCGCGACCTCGGCCTGGACACCAAACGGTTCGCACCCGGCGCCCTGGTGTACCGAATCCAGCGTCTCAAGGACGACGGCCTCGGCGCCGGCGACGTGCCCGCCGACAGCCCGTACGACCGCGGGCTGGCCGCGGTGTTCGCGCGGTACCAGGAGAGGCTGCGCGCGGCCCCGGCCGTGGACTTCGGAGACCTGCTGCTGGAGACCGAGCGGCTGCTCCGGGACCACCCGGACGTGGCCCGGCGCTACCAGCTCCGGTTCCGGCACGTGCTGATCGACGAGTTCCAGGACACCAACCGGGTCCAGTACCGGATCGCCGCAACCCTGGCGGAGGGGCACGGCAACCTGTGCGTGGTGGGGGACGACGACCAGTCGATCTACGGGTGGCGGGGGGCGGACATCCGCAACATCCTCGCGTTCGAGCAGGACTTCCCCGGCACGCGGGTGGTCAGGCTCGAGCAGAACTACCGGAGCACCCAGCAGATCCTGGACGCGGCGTGGTCCGTGGTGGACCACAACCGGAACCGCCATCCCAAACGCCTGTGGACGGCCCGAACCGACGGCGAACCGGTCCAGGTGCGGGAGGCGGCCCAGGAAGAGGAAGAGGCCACGTGGGTGGCCGACACCGTGGAGGCCCTGCGGTCTTCTGCGGGGTACGGGTACGCCGACGTGGCCGTGCTGTACCGGATGCACGCCCTGTCCAGGCCGTTCGAGGACGCGTTCCTTCGCCGGGGGGTTCCGTACGTGGTGTACGGCGGCCTCAGGTTCTACGACCGCAAGGAGGTCAAGGACGCCCTGGCGTACCTGCGCCTCGTCCTGAACCCGGACGACCCGGTGGCGTTCGCCCGGGTGGTGAACACCCCTGCCCGGGGGATCGGGCCGGCCACGGTGGGCAAGGTGGCCGCGCTGGCCCGGGCCGACGGACTGGGCCTCGGCGAGGCGGCAGAGCGTGCGATCACCGGCGGGACGCTCCGGACGCGCCAGGCGCGGGCGCTGGGCGGGTTCCTCTCCCTGATCCGCCGGTGGCAGGAACTGGTGGGCGCGGTTCCCACCCGGGAGCTGCTGCTCCGGATCCTCGAGGACTCGGGCTACCTGGAGGAACTCCAGACGCTGGAACGGCGGGAGGCCGAGGACCGGAGGGCCAACCTGGAGGAGCTGCTCAACGCGGCGGAGGCGCACGAGCGCGACGAAGGCGGGGACCTT
This sequence comes from Deferrisomatales bacterium, assembly GCA_024277875.1. Classification (GTDB taxonomy): domain Bacteria; phylum Desulfobacterota; class Deferrisomatia; order Deferrisomatales; family Deferrisomataceae; genus JAJRUI01. The sequence goes on along the minus strand of JAJRUI010000097.1, from coordinate 12,117 downwards.
CGCGGGTTTCTGGACCGGGCCGCCCTGGTCACCGACCAGGACCGGGGGCCGGACCGGGCCGAGGTGGTCACCCTGATGACCCTTCACGCGGCCAAGGGACTCGAGTTCCCGGTGGTGTTCCTGACCGGCCTGGAGGAGGGGGTGTTTCCCCACCACCGGAGCTCGGACTCGGACCGGGAACTCGAGGAGGAACGGCGGCTGTGCTACGTGGGCATGACCCGGGCCCGGGACCGGCTGTTCCTGTCCCGGGCCCGGGTGCGGCGCGTGTACGGTGCCGACACCGCGGTGCGGACGCCGAGCCGGTTCCTGTGCGAGCTCCCCCCCGGCGTGTTCCGCCGGCTGGAGCCCGAACCGGCGCCAGCTGCCCCGTGGGCCGAGACGGCCGGGTCCCCGGCCCCGCCGCCTCCCGCGGACGGCCGGTACTTCCTGCCCGAACCAGGGGAGGCCGCGTACCGGCCGGGCATGGCCGTGCGCCACGCCCGGTACGGGCCGGGCCGGGTGCTCCGGGTGGACGGCCGTGGCGTGGGAGCCAAGGTGACCGTGCGGTTCCAGGACGCCGGGACCCGCAAGTTCCTGGCCGCGATGGCCGCCCTGGAGATCGCCCTGGACGACTGACCCGGACGAGGGAGGACCGTGGCGTGCCGATGTCCGGCAACCCGCGAAAGAACGCCAGGGACATCGGCGACGGTTTCGTACGGCTCACCCCGGTGATGTTCCGGGGCCGGTCCGCCGCCGATCCCCAGGCCCTGAGGCAAGCCGTGGAGTGGGAGCTGCGGGACACCCACGGCCAGCAGGCTCCGGCCGGAGATCTGCCCGTGCTCCAGGCGCGCCAGCGCCGGATCCTTCGCCTGAACCAGGCCCTTTCCGTGCTTCGCACCTACCAGGATGCGGAAAAACCCCATCCGTGGGTTTTTCCGCATCCCGCTACACGCTGAAGCGCCGGCTCAACCGATGAGTGCCGGGGCCAGCTAAAGTCGCGGCGCCCAAGGCCGAAAGGTATAGCGATCCGGGCCGGCGCGCCGTGCTCTGGCCCGGCCCGCGTCCCCCCTGGGCGAGGACAGGCCCCCCATGGTCCAGGCCGAACAGACCAACCAGTGGCACGCGATCCTGCAGGACGACCAGGAGGACGCGGCCGTCCCCGCGCCAGCCGTGCACCGGGAGCCCGCTGCCGGCCACCGGACGAGGGGATTCGATCCGGACCTGTGGGACCCGGTGGACGGCCTGGCGTACGCGTACCACCGGGAGATCCTCGCGCCGGTCCAGAAAGACATCTCGGACGGCCTGTCCGCGCTCCAGGACCTGTGCGCGTGCGAGCAGTTCAAGAACCTCGAGAGCGAGGTGGCCGGGGTGACGTTCAGCGTAACCCTGTGGATCTGCAACCAGGCGTGGGCCGACCCGCCCCGGCGCCGGCGCTTCCTCCAACGGCTGGCCGCGATCCTGTACTACGGAGGGCGGGCCCACCGGACGGTCAGCCCGTCCGCTTTCTGGAAGTTCCTGAACGCCCGGTGCTCGTTCTACACCGACGAGGTGAAAAAGGCGCCCCACACCAAATCCCTGATCACGGTGGTGGACAACCTGTGCAGCCGGTACGGCCTGGGCGGCGCCGAGAACGTAGACATCCAGTACGGCCTGTACCGCCTGCTCGGCCCGGCGTTCGCCCGGGCCAAGGCGTTCCTGGAACGGGAAACCGCTGGGCTGTCGGGCTGACCGGGCCGGAGGATCAGGAGGGGGCCGGGCCGAGCACCAGTACCGAGGCCCGGTCCGGGGCCAGGTACTGGCGGGCCGCCGCGAGCACGTCGTCTGCCGTCACGGCCAACACCCCGCGGGCGTACGCGCCCAGGTCGCACCCGTCCAGATCGTACAACTCGTCCAGGGCCATGTGGGCGGCCTGGGCCTGGTTCTCCTGGAGCGCGATCTCGAACCCCCCCACCAGCTTGCGCAGGGCACGGGCCAGCTCGTCCCGGGGCACCCGCTCCTCGGCCAGCCGTTCGAACTCCTGCAGCAGCCCGTCCCGCGCGGCTCCCGTGTTGTCCGGAGCGGTGGCGATGTACCCGGTCACGTACCCGGGGTGGAGCCCTTCGACGCAGGTACTGGTGACCGCGTAGGCCAGCCCCTGCTCGTCCCGCAGGCGCCGGAACAGGCGTCCTCCCTGCCCGCTCAGGACGCCGCTCGCCACCCGCAACGCGTACCGGTCGGCGGCCATGAGGTCCGTGCCCGGGAACCCCACCACCACGTGGGCCTGTTCGGTGGGCGCCTCCACGTGGCGGGCCCGCGGTCGGCCCGAGGACCACGGCAGGGCCGGGAGGGGGGGCAACTCCCCGGTGGGCGCCAGGCCGGCCAGGGCGGCCTCCAGCGCGGCGCACACCCGTTCCGGGTCGATCGCGCCGGCCACCCCCACGACCAGCCGGTCCGGCCGCAGGGCAGCCCGGTGGAGCTGGCGCAGGACCCTGGCCTCCAGGCCGGCCACGGCGTCCGGGGTTCCGAGCACGTCCCGCCCGTACGGGTGGTCGCCGTACAAAAGGGCCTCCAGTTCCCGGAACGCGTACGACGCCGGGTTGTCCCGCCGCAGGCGGATCCCGGCCAGGGCGTCCTCGCGGACCTTTGCCACCTCCTCGTCCGGAAAGGTCGGGTGGCACAACACCTCGGTGAACAGGTCCAGCCCCTCGCCCAGGTGGCGGGCCAGGAACTCGGCCCGCAGGCCGTAGGAGTTGCGTCCCGAAAACCCGTCCAGGGAGCCGCCCACCGCGTCGACCCGCTGGGCGAGCTGAAAAACCGACGCGCCCCGGGTGCCATGGGTGAGGGCGGCGGCCAGCAGGTGAAACGCCCCGGCCCGGTCCGCGGGCTCCCGCAGGGTGCCGCCGAGCAACGCAGCCCGCACCGCCACCACCGGCACCTGGGGGTTGACCTTCAGCACCACCCGGGTCCCGGCCGAGAGCACCCGCCGGACCGGGCCGCTCCTGCGTCCGCGGCCCGGCCGCGCGGGCCGGACGGTTGCGGCCGCCCGGTCGATCCCGCCGGCCGCGGCAGCCTCGCTCCACGCGCCGTCCGACGCGCGGGGCACGAGCGCCACGAGCACGGCCCTGTCCGGTCTCAGGTACCGGCGGGCCACCCGTTGCACCGCCCGGGCGTCCACCCGCTGCAGGGCGGCCAGGTACGCCTCCTCGGCAGCCACGGACCCCAGCACCATGTGGAAGAACCCGGCCTTCTGGGCCTGCCCCTGGACCGTCTCCTTCTGGTACACGAAATCGGCTTCCACGTTGCGGCGGGCCCGGTCCAGTTCGGACTGGCCCACGGGCTCCCGGGCCAGCCGAAACAGCTCTTCGCACACCGCCTCGAACCCGTCGCCAGCCAGTTCGGGCTCGGCCACCGCCGCCACATGGATCAGGCCGGGGTCCCTGGGCGTGTATGCCCCAGCCCCCACCGACCGCACCAGGTTGCGTTCCATCTTGACCCGGTGCTGGAGCCGGGACGCCTCCCCCTGCCCCACGATCGTGGTCAGCACGTCCAGGGCGGCCACGTCCGGGTGTGACGCGGCCGGACCGGGAAACGCCAGATTCCAGTACACCTCGCTCACGTCCGCAGCCTCGAACCGGGCCCGGAACGCGATCGGCATGGGTTCCCGTGGACGGGCCGCCCCCCTCGGGCGGCGCGATCGCCCGCGGGTACCGAACAACGCTGCCACCCGTTCGGCCAGCCGGCCGGGCCGGGCGTCTCCGCACGCCACCAGGGTCATGTTGCCGGGCCGGTACCACCGGGACACGAACCCCAGGCACTGGTCCCGGGTGAACCCGGCCACGGTCTCCTCCCGGCCGATCACGGGGCGGCCGTAGGGGTGGCGGGTGTACACCCTCTCGAACAGCAGGCGGGACAGCCGCAGCTGGGGCAGGTCGCGTCCCCGCCGGATCTCCTCGATCACCACCTGCTTTTCCCGGTCCAGCTCCGCCGGATCGAAGCTCGACCCGAACGCCGCGTCGGCCAGCAGGTCGAGACCCATCCCGGCGAACCGGCTCGCCACGGTCAGGGTGTACACCGTGTGATCGAAGCTGGTGTACGCGTTGATCTCGCCGCCCACCCCCTCGGCTTCCCGGGCAATCTCTCCGGGGCCGCGCCGGGCCGTGCCCTTGAACAGCATGTGCTCCACCAGGTGGGCCATGCCGGCCCCGTCCGGGCCCTCGCACGCGCTGCCCACCCGCACCCACAGGTCCAGGGCGAGCACCGGCGCGTGCCGGTCCGGCACGACCAGGAGTTCGAACCCGTTGGGAAAACGGAACAGGCGGGAGGAACGCTCCTCCATCCGGTCACTCCTCAGAGGCGGCTGCCGGAACGATCCGGCCCCGGTGAACGGTGAGCAGTTTGGGGCGCGCCGCGATCTCGCCGCCGGGGGTCGTGGTCAGGGGGCCGATGGCGCCGGGGGCCGACCACAGGCCGGCCAGTTTGCGCCGCAGCAGGTCCCGGTCGTCCACCCCTGCGCCCTCCCGGGCCAGGAGCCCCACGGCATCGTACACGTACGCCTCGAGCACGCCCGGTTCCTCGCCGTACGCGTCCCGGTACACCCGGACGAACGCCTTGCCGGCCGGAAGCGCCGGGTCCAGTTCGGCGGGGAACACCGCGCCCTCCACGTACTCCTCTCCCACCCGCACCAGGGTGGGTGTGTTCCAGGTACGGATGCCGAGCAAACGGATCCCCTCCACGTCCAGGAACGGGAACCGGGGAGCGATCTCACCGGCCAGCACGCTGCCCACCGGCAGGAACACGGCATCGAAGTCCACGATCGGGGGCGGCCTGTACCGGGCCAGCCGTTTCTCGTCGACTTCGGGCGCGGCATCCCCCTCCTCTCCGGGGGCTGCGCCCTCGATGCCGAGGGCTTCCATCAGCTTCCGCTCCCTGCGCAGCCGGACGGCCTCTTCGGCCAGGAACCGCTCGCGGATCTCGGCCGGGGAGAGGCCGTACACGCCGGTGGCCCGCCGAATCGCATCCTCCACGCCGGCACCGTCCGCCGAGAACCGCTCCACTGCGGTGATCTCACCCCCCCGTTCCACCACCCGGTCCCAGAACAGGTCCCGGTACCGGACACCGTCCGGGGTGTCCGGGTACAGGATCGCGAACCGCTCGAGCCCCAACACGCCCACGGCGTGGGACACCAGCGCGCCCACCTCGTCGGCCGGCCGCAGGCCGATCCGGAACACCCCTGCGCCGGCCACGTCCCGGGCCGGGGTGGGCGTCACCACCGGCACACCCAGTTCCCGGGCCCGGTCGGCAGCAGCCCGGGCTGCCGCCCCTTTGAGCGGCCCCACCACGGCCACGACGCCCCGGGTTGCCAGCTCTTCCACCGCGGCGGTGGCCGTCACCGGATCTCCGGCCGTGTCGGCAACGGCCAGCCGGCACCCCGGGTCGGCCGAACCGAACAGCCCGGCCCCCAGCAGCGCACCCCGGAGCGCCCGCTGCCCGAACGGCGCCAGGGGCCCGGTCAGGGGCACCAGCACGCCGTACAGGCCGGGCTCCACCGGGTGGCGGGGGGCGAGAACGCTCTGGAGCAGCCGGGCCGCTGTCCGGCCCAGGGGCTCGCCCGCGAACTCGGCCTCCAGCTCCTCGAGCGCGGCCGCGGCCCGGTCCACGTCCCCCCCGCCCAGCGCGATCCGGGCCAGCCGCAACCGGGCGTAGCCCCCTTCGGGGCAGAACGGGCACGCGTCGGCCACGGCCCGAAGCTGGGCCGGGGGCATCGCCTCGAGCAACCCCCGGATCCGGGCAGTGAGGTCGTCGGCCTGGATGTCGTCGCCGCCCGCCCTGGCAGCCCTGTACGCGGCCACGGCAGCCGGGCCGTCGCCCAGGGCTGCCAGGGCGTCGCCGCGCAACCGCCACACCGCGGGGTCGACGGCCTCCCCCAGGGACTCCAGCGCCTCGAGCACCCCCTCGAACCGGCCCGCCTCGAACCGTTGCCGGGCGAGCTCCAGAGGCGCGGGGCGGGCCGGCGGGGGCGGCAGGGCAGGGGGCGCCTCAGGGGCAGGGGGGGGCGGCCGCTCGCCGATGCCGGGGAACGCGTAGGTCTCGGGCCGGGGAGCCGGGGGAGGCGGCGGGACGCGGATCGGCGCCGGTGGCGGAGCCGCCACCTTCTCGGCAGGACGGGGCCCGGCGCACGCTGCGCACAGTCCGACGGCGACCGCTGCCAACAGCCCGTTGCGCAGCCGGGTTTTCGGGGGAAACGCGAACCAAGCCATGGGAGCCCGAGCGTAGCAGAGCACCCACCGGCCGCGCAATCGGGTGGCGCCGGCGTTTACACCGGCCGGTCGCAGCGGTAGGGTAGAGGACGTCGTCGAAGCGTCGCCGTCCGCCCGGACGGCTGAGCAACGGAGGTGTTCCGATGAAGAGACGGTTGCGCTGGACCGCGCTGGTCGCCGCGGTGGCCGGGCTGGCCGCCCTGGCCGCTTGTTCCGGGAAAAACAAGGTCGAGAGCGACCTGGGCCTCTAGGGTGCTCCCGGCTGGGTGAACGAGGGCACCCAGGTGCTCAACGACAAGGGCGGACGGCTGTTCCACGGGGTGGGACAGGCGCCGGCCATGGGAGACGAGTCGCTCCAGATCTCCACGGCCGACACCCGGGCCCGTGCCGAGTTGGCCCGGGTGCTCACCTCGTACCTGGACGTGGTGAGCACCGACTACGCGTCCTCGGCGGCTTCGGGCGGGACCCGGGTGGGCGAGGAGTCCGTGACCCGCCAGATCCGGGACCTGACCCAGGTCAACCTGAGCGGCGCCCGGATCCTGGGTCACTGGAAAGACCCGAAGACCGGCACGATCTACGCGATCGCCGAGCTGGACCTGGAGCAGGTCCAGCGCACGGCCGAGGCGGTGGAGGACATGAACGCGGATCTGCGCCGGTACCTGGCGGACAACGGTGGCAACATCTTCGACCGGATGGCGAAACAGGAGGAAGTCCGATGAGCCGAACCCTTGTCGCGACGCTCGTCCTGGCGACGGCAACCATTTTGGCCGTCGGAGGATGCTCGACCAAGGTGACCCGGATGGACGTGGAGGAAGTCAAGGACCTCAGCGGCGCGTGGAACGACACCGACTCCCGGCTGGTGTCCGAGGAGATGGTGGCCGACATGCTCGAGCGCCCGTGGGTGGCCCGGCATACCCAGGCCACGGGCCGCCCCCCGGCCGTGATCGTGGGGGAGATCCGGAACCTGAGCCACGAACACATCAACGTCAACACGTTCGTCGCGGACATCGAACGGGCCCTGATCAACTCGGGCCGGGTGGAGTTCGTGGCGTCCAAGTACGAACGCCAGGAAATCCGCGAGGAGCGAAAGGACCAGGACCTGAACGCGCGGGAGGACACCCGCAAACCCATGGGACAGGAACTGGGCGCGGACTACATGCTCAAGGGCACCATCAACACAATCATCGACGCGTCCGGGAAGACCCAGGTCCGGTACTACCAGGTGGACCTGACCTTGATCAGCCTGGCAGACAACCGCAAGGTGTGGCTGGGCCAGAAAAAGATCAAAAAACTGGTGGAGCGGAGCAAGCTCCGGTTTTAGATGCTGAAAAACTCCGTCCGCGGGTTTTTCAGCGCCGGCTTCCCGGAGACGTCCTGGCCGCGCCCGTCCGGTGCCCCGAGCCGGCCGTTCCCGCCCGGGGCACGCCGTGCGCTCCTCCTGGCCTGGATGCTCGCCCTGTGCGGAGCTGCCGGGTGTGCCGGCCACGCCCGGTCGTTCCAGAAGATCGAGCGCTGCCTGGCCGAGCAGGACCCCCGGTGCGGCCTGGACGCCCTGGAGAAACGGGGCACCGCGGGGCGGGACGAGGTGTTGTTCCTCCTGGACCGGGCGATGCTGCTCCGGGCGGCGGGGCAGTTGGAGGAGAGCACCCGGTCGTTCGAGGCGGCCAAGGTCGCGATCGAGCAGCGCTCGGCGCTGAGCGTGACCGAGCAGACCTCGTCCCTGGTGATCAACGACACCACCCGCTCGTACGTGGGGGAGCCGTTCGAGCAGGTGATGATCCACGTGTTCGAGGCCCTCAACTACCTGGAGACCGGGGCCGTGGACGCGGCCCGGGTCGAGGCGCTCCAGGTGGACGTGCGGCTCCGGGAGCTGGCCGACCGGTACGACGAACCGATCCTGGCCGAGGACCCGTTCTCCCGGTACCTGGCCGGCCTGATCTACGAGGACGAAGGCGAGTGGTCGGACGCGATGATCTCGTACCGGCTGGCGTACGAGGCGTACCAGGCCCACGCCGACCGGTACCCGATCTCCGTGCCCCGGCCCTTGCAGGTCGACCTCGTCCGGATGGCGGCGCGGGTGGGGCTCGCGGACGAGGCCCGGAGGTATCGATCGGAGTTCGGGATCGAACGGTGCCCGCCCCTTCCCGCGGACGTGGGTCAGGGAGAATTGGTGGTGTTCGTGAGCAACGGCTTGGCGCCGGTCAAGACGGCCGAGAGCGTGACCCTGCCCGCCCCTTCCGGGTTGCTGGTCCGGGTGGCCCTGCCCCGGTACGAAGACCGGCCCAACGCCGTCCGGGACGCACGAGTCCGGGTGGACGGCCGTGAAGCAGACACCGTCCCGGTGGAGAACATCGCGGGCCTGGCCAAGGCCACCCTGGAGGCCCGGTTGCCCGGGATCACCACCCGGGCCCTGGCCCGGGCCGCGGCCAAATACGCGGCCGCCCGGGAGGCCCAGAAACAGAACCAGCTGGCCGGGTTCCTGTTGAACATGGCGGCGGTGCTGTCGGAGCAGGCGGACACGCGGAGCTGGCTCACCCTGCCGGCGGAGATCCGGATGGCCCGGATCCCTTTGGCCGCCGGTGAATACCGGGTCCGGCTGGACGTGCTGGGGGAGCGCGGGGTGGTGGAACGACTGGACCTGGGCGAGGTGACGATCCGGCCGGGCAAGAAGGTGTTCCGGTCCCGAACGGTGTACCGGCCGTGACCGGGGGAGCGGGCGAAGGAGCGGCGATGCGGCGAGTGATGGGCTTCGTTGTGGTGTTGGCTGCGGGGGTGGTGGGCTGTGCCGGCGGCGCACCCCAACGCCCGGACTGGGTGTCGGGCGATCCGGCCGCGTACCCGGCCGAACGGTTCCTGGTGGGCCGGGGCCAGGCGCCCCGGGCAGCCGTGGCCCGGGACCGGGCCCGGGCCGATCTCGCCAAGGTGTTCCGGGTCCGGGTGTCCGAGGAGAGCCGGGACCTGACCTCGGTGGAGACCGGCCGGGTCGGGGACGAGGCCCCGGAAACCCGGTACCGCTCCGAGGTGGCGCGAAGCCTGGTGGCGCACACCGACGCGGTGCTCGAAGGGGTCGAGATCGCCAGCCAGTGGCAGGATGCCGAAACAGGGGAACACCACGCCCTGGCCGTGCTCGACCGGCTCCGGGCCGCCAACGCCCTGCGCCAGCAACTGGCGGCGCTGGACGAAACCGTGCGCCGCCAGGTTCAGCGAGCCAGGGGAGGGGACGATCTGACCGGCCGGATCCGGGCCGCGCGCCGGGCGGTGACCGCCGCGGCCGAGCGCGAGGGGGTGGCGCGCTCGCTCCGGGTGGTCTCGACCACCGGCTCGGTCCCGACGCCGCCGTTCCCCCTGGCCCGGCTGGCCGCCGACCTGGACGCGCTCCTGGCCCGGGTGCGGGTGGTGCCGCGCGTGGTCCGGGACGACGTGGGGGGGCTGGAACGGATGCTGGCGTCGGCCGCAGCCGGCGCCGGCCTCACCGTAGCTTCCGGCGACGACCCGGCCGCGTATGCGCTCGAGGGGACCCTGGACGCCACCGAGTTCCAGGACGAACGGGGGTGGCACTGGGTGAGGGGAACCCTCGAGGTGACGGTGCGAAGGCCGGACACCCGCACCGCGGTGGCCGCCCGGCGGTGGCCGCTCAAGGCGTCGGCCCTCCAGCCCGAGGAGGCTCGCCGGCGCCTGCTCGGGAGGATCGAACAGTTGTTGCGGGAGGAGATCCTGGGCGTGCTGGCGGGGCAGGCCGCCGGTCGCTAAGGCAACTCAGCCTTCGCGATCCGACCCGTTTTCGCCGGGAACGTCTGCAGACTGCCCTGCCCGAAGCCGTCTGGCCAGACGCCGCTGTTCGTCCACGATCACGCGCGGGGGGACGATCCGGGTCAGGTGGAGACTCACCTCGCCCGCGTCTCGCCGCACGACCCGGCCGACCACCCGCGCCTCGGTCCCGGACGGGAACACAAGACGCCCCTCCACCGCCTCGCCCACGGTCTCTCCCGGCCCGAGCCGGAACCGGAGCCCCTCCTCGGACACGTCCAGGACCTCGGCGCCCTCGACCAGGGAGGCCGGCGCCCCGGGAGCCAGGGCCACCAGCCGGGGCCGTTCGCCCTCCGGGTACGGGATCCGGTACGTCTGCCGGCGGTTCGCCGGGTCGGGAGCCAGGGAAGGGGAAACCGGATGCTTCCGGCGCCACAGCCCGCCGCCAACGGCGGCGGCCACCAGCACGAACCCGGCTACCAGGGCCCCGTACCCCCAGGTGGCGGCCGGGCCGGTGGCCGTGCCGAACGAAACCACTCCCCGGAGTTGGGCGGCCATCACGAACGCCACCACGAACAGGGCCAGCAGGATCAGGCGTCCGTACACGGGAACCTCGAGCGCAACGGGAACGGGTCTTCCCGTTCCCTATCGGCATCTCGGGCTACCGACCCAAGCCCCGGGGTCAGAGCACGGGCTGGACGGGATCGTAGGTGATGCGGTACCGGAACCGGCCTGGATCGAGCCAGTCCAGGGTGGCGCCCCCCACCTGGGCGAACGGGTACATCAGGTAGTCCACCGGCGCACCCGCCTGGGGAGGGGACAGCACCAAGTCCCGGCCCACGCCCAGCCGCACCCGGCCCGCTTCCACGCCGGCCCAGTACGCCTCGCGCAGGTCGCCGGGCACCGGGTCGTGGCGGCCGAGCCCCCGCTTGAGCATCATCTTGCGCACGTCGGCCGGATCCGCCGCCACCCACCCGGTGCCGGGCAGGTAGAACTCGGCCCAGCAGTGCTGCCAGGTGGTGATGTCCTGGCCCGGTTTCGCTCCCTGCCGCAACCCCAGCACGTGGCGGGCGGGCACCCCGGCCGCCCGGCACAGGGCCACGAACACCGAGCTGATGTCCCCGCACTTGCCGCCGGGGTCTGCCAGCAGCCGCGACATGTCGCCGACCCCGCATCCCCGAACGTCCGGGTTCCGGTACGTGTTCTCGCACGTCCAGTCGTACACCGCCCGGGCCTTGGCCAGCACCGTGGCCTTGCCCGCGGTGATCTTTTCGGCCAGGGCACGAACCCGTCCGTCCACGGACGCCCGCCGGGTGGACCGGAGCCACAGGCGGTAGTCGGCCGGGTCCCACGGGGTCTCGGGCGCCGTCAAGTCGGCTGCGCGCGCCTCGCGACGCACCTGGAACGAGAACGTCAGCCGCCGGACGTCGGCGTTCGGGGCCCACCGGGCGTACAGCATCGGGGTTCCGTACTCCCGGTCCGTGTACACGCCCCACTCGGCAGCGTTTCCCTCGATCCGCACCCCGGAGATCTCCTGGTACCGGTCCGAGACCGGGTACGGCACCCACAGGCGGGCCTCCCTGCCGGCCGGATGCTCCGACAGGTCGAACGCGAGGGTGATCCGGCCGGTCCGGATATCGGGACGGCCGGCAGCCGGGACGGAACCGGGGACGAGCAAAGCGGCGAGGGCGGCGGCCGCTGCCAGGGCACGAACGGAACGCATGGGGTCCTCCTGCTCTCACGGGTTCGGAAAGCGCCGATTGTGCCGAAAGACGGGAGCAGAGGGAAATCGGAAGGAGGGATGGGTTCCCGCCCGGAGATCGGGGTCTCCGATGGAGAGATCTCGGGACAGCCTGCTGCCGGCCGCGACCGGGCGGACGAGGCTCGCGCTCCCGCGTCGGTTGGTCGGGCGCGCCCCGGAACGGGGCCGGCAGCAGGCGCCACCGAGGGAGATCTTCACCCCCGAGGGGGTGCACCGCAGGCTGCTTTTGAGCGGCCTGCTCGAAAAAAGTGGCTCAGAACTCGGCGGCGAGCTGGGTGGTGACCTGCGTGCGGCTGTCCACCCCCTCGCCCCAGTCCTCGTCGTACTCGCCGCGCAGCACCTCCGCCGACAGGTTCACCCCCTCCCACGGCGCCCACGACACCACCGCTCCGT
>JAJRUI010000096.1 GCA_024277875.1 Deferrisomatales bacterium | reverse complement strand
GGGTCCACGGCGTGGGGGGCGCCTGGGGAGCCCTGGCCACCGGCATCTTCGCCACCGTGGGCGCGGGCAGCCTGATCACCGGCGACGTGCGGCAGTTCGGGGTCCAGGTGGTCGGGGTCGTCGCGGCCGCGGTGTACGCGTTCGTCGTGACCTGGGTGCTGTGCCGGGTGCTGGACGCCACCATCGGCCTCCGGGTCAGCCCCGAGGACGAGCTCGTCGGCCTGGACCAGACGGCCCACGGCGAGGTGGGTTACTCCCTGTGACGGCTCCCCTGTCCGCCTGGAAGGACCGCCTGGCCGAGGCCAGGCACCGGCTGGCATCGGGCCGGGCGTCCCCCGCAGAGTTCGCCCGGCTCGTGGACGAGCTGGTGCTCGAGCTGGCCCGGGCCGCCGGCTGGGACGCCCCGGGGCGGGCCGTGGTGGCCCTGGGCGGGTACGGCCGCAGGGAGATGGCCCCGCGCAGCGACGTGGACCTGCTGTTCCTCGCGGGCCGCTCCGGCGCGGCGCCCGAGGTCGAGCCCGTGCTGTACCCCCTGTGGGACCTCGGGCTCGACGTGGGCCACGCCCTGCGCACCCCGGCCGAATGCCGGGACGTGGCCCGCCAGGACCTGACCGCGGCCACGGCGCTGCTGGATGCGCGCCTGCTCCTGGGGGACCCCGACCTGTTCGAGCGCGCCCTCCGGCGGGCCGGGGCGAAGCCCCGCCCGTCGCGGCGAACCCGGGCCTGGGCGCGGGCCGTCATCGAGGACGTGGAGGCCCGGCGCAAGCGCTTCGGGGAGATCTCCCACCTGCTCGAGCCCCACGTGAAGGAGGGCTGGGGCGGGCTGCGGGACCTGCAGGCCGCCCGGTGGGTGCTGGCCTGCCTGGGTCTCGATCCGCACGGGGAGATCGCCCGTCTCCCCCGGGGCCCCCAGGCCCTGGAGGGGGCGCGCCTCCTCGAGCGGGTCCGGGCGGCCCTCCACGGCGTTGCCGGCCGCAAGACCGACCACCTCACCTTCGAGCACCACGAGGCCGTGGCGCGGGTCGTGGTGCCGGGAGAGCGCCCGGAGGAGCTCTTTGCCCGGCTCCACCGGGCGGCCCGCGACATCGCGGCGCTGTGGCAGGCCGTGGCCGACGGGTTCCCCCGCCCCCCCCGCGTCGCCGCGGCCGCGCAAGGGTTCGACGACCCGGCCCGGGCGGTGTCGGCCCTGCAGGGCCCCCGGTGTTCCGACGGCAGGCCCCGTCCGTCGGTGATGGCGCGCCTGGCCGCGTCGCCCGCCCCCGTGCGGCGCGCCGCCCTGCGCCAGGCCCTGGGCAGGCTGTTTCGCAGGAGGGCGGCCTCGCACCCCCTGCTCGACGCCCTGATCGACCACGGCCTCCTGGGGGACATCGACCCCCTGCTGGGCGAGGCCGCCCACGCCGTGCCCTACGACGCCCGCCATGCCTTCACCGTGGGGGCCCACGGGGTGGAGTGTCTGGCCGCGTTCGAGCGGCTGTGGCTGGGCGCCCTGGAGGACCAGGAGCCGTGGCTCACCCGGGTGGCCGGCGGGCTCCCGGCGCCCTGGGTGCTGCGGGTGGCCGCCCTGACCCACGACCTGGGCAAGTGCGTCTCGGCCGGCGACCACGCCCGGGCCGGCGCCGCCCACGCCGAGCGGATCGGCCGGGCCCTGGGGCTATCGGACGACGAGGCGAGGGAGGCGGCCCGGCTGGTCGAGCATCACCACGCCGTGCCGCTCCTGGCGTTCCGTCGGGACCCCGACGACCCCCGCACGGCCCGGGAGGCCTGGGAGATCGCCGGGACCCCCGAGCGCCTGGACGCGCTCGTGGTGCTGGCCTACGCCGACCTGGCCTCGACCCATCCGGGCCCCCACCACCCCACCTGGACCGCCTGGACCCGCAACCTGCTGCTCGCCCTCCACAGCCGGGCCCACACGGCCCGGGCAGACCCGACCGTGCCGGCCGAGGCGCTGCGCGACCGGGTCGCGCGGGCCTGCGGCGGCGCGGTCGAGCGCCGGCTGGTGGACGAGGTGCCCTCGGCCGAACTGCTCCAGGTCCCCCCCGACCTCCTCGGCCGGCTGGTCCGGATGACGGCGCGGCTGGGCGACGCCCCGTGCCGGTGGGAGACCGTGGCCACCGCCTCCGGTCCCGTGGAGGTGCTGGGGGTGATCTCCGCCCCGCCGCCGTGGGCCCTGTCGGCGGCCTCCGCCGCGTTGACCCGTCTCGGCTTCGACATCCGCATGTTCCAGGTCCACGCCTGGCCCCGGGGCCTGCTGCACCTGTGGTTCCGGTGCCACCCGCCGGACCATCCCCCCGGCCGGGATCGCCTGCGGCAGGCCCTCGACGAGGCCCTGGCGGCCGGCCGCCCCAAGCCCCGGCGGCCGGGCCTCGTGGACCGGCGCATGGCGGCCATGCCCGTTCCCACCCGCGTGACCCTGACCCACGGCTCGCCGGTGCACTCCGTGATCGAGGTCACCTGCCGGGACCGGCCCGGCCTGCTGGCCGCCCTCACCGCGGCCCTGGACGACCTGGGCCTGACCGTGGTCCACGCGATGGTCACGACCCAGGGCCCCCAGGCCCGCGACGTGTTCCACGTGCGCGACCTCCTGGGCGGCCGGATCGAGGGGGAGGACAAGAGGAAGCGCATTCTGGCCCGGCTCCGGGCCGCGGTGGAAACCCAGCCATGAAGGAGGCAGCCGTGAAGAAGATCGAGGCCATCATCAAGCCGTTTCGGCTCGACGACGTGAAGGACGCCCTCAAGGAGGCCGGGATCCAGGGCATGACCGCCACCGAGGTCAAGGGGTTCGGCCGCCAGAAGGGCCACACCGAGCACTACCGGGGCGCCGAGTACACGGTGGACTTCATCCCCAAGGTGAAGATCGAGGTGGTGGTGCCCGACGCGCTGGCCCCGGCCGCGGTCGAGGCCATCGAGCGCGGCGCGCGCACCGGAAAGATCGGCGACGGCAAGATCTTCGTGCTGGCCATGGAGGAGGCGGTGCGGATCCGCACCGGCGAGCGGGGGGAAGAGGCGCTGTGAGCTCGGCCCACCGGGTCGTCCGGCCGGGTAGGCGGCCGGGCGGCTCCTGAGCCCCGACGCCAGGGGCCCGGGGCCCCCTTTGACTCCAGCGAGCGATGCGGTAGCGTAATCCCGGCGAACCGACCCGTTCCCCGAGACCGCGCAGCCCCCTGCGAGGAGCCGATGGACCTTTCTCGCCTGTTCCAACCGGAATCGATCGCCGTCTACGGCGTGTCGCTCACCAACCCGTTTCACCCGGCCAACGTGATCTACCACAAGAACCACCTGCGCTACCGCACGGCCACCTACGCCATCAACCCCAAGGGCGGGGATCTGTACGGCGAGCCCGTCTACCGGAGCATCGACGAGGTCCCCGGGCCCGTGGACGTGGCCGTGATCGGGATCCGGGCCGAGAGGGTCCCGGACGCACTCCGGGAGTGCGTCGCGGCAGGGATCAAGGGCGCCATCGTGATCTCCGGAGGGTTTGCCGAGTCCGGGCGCCAGGACCTCCAGGACGAGGTGGCCCACATCAGCCGGGCCAACGACGTCCCGGTGATCGGCCCGAACTGCCTGGGGGTGTTCTCGCCGCCGGTTCTGGACACCTTTTTCCTGCCCCCCGAGAGGCTGATCGAGATCCGCCCCGGGGGCATCTCCCTCGTCAGCCAGAGCGGGGGCATTCTGGTGGACCTCATGATCAAGCTGACCCAGGAGGGCGCCGGCATCGCACGGGGGGTCAGCATCGGGAACCGGGCGGCCCTCGACGAGGTGGACCTGGTCCGGTTCTTCCTCGACGACCCTGCCACCGCGGTCATCGGCCTCTACCTCGAAGGGTTCCGCCCGGGGCGTGGCCGCGAGTTCGCCGACCTTCTGGGGCGGGCCGCCAAGCCGGTGGTGTTCATGAAGGCGGGCAGGTCCCCGGGCGGGTCCCGGGCCGTGGCGTCCCACACCGCGTCCGTGGCCGGGGACTATCGGGTGCTCCACGACATCCTCGGCCATGCCGGCGCC
>JAJRUI010000095.1 GCA_024277875.1 Deferrisomatales bacterium | reverse complement strand
GGCGGAGCGCCGGGCGCGGCTCCCCGGCCCGCTGCGCAGCCCGCTACAGCCCCATGCGACCACCGGCGCCGCCCGCCACGGGCTCCAGGCGCCCGCGCCCCGCCCTACGGCTGCGCAGCGGACCGGGTGCCCCCATCGCGCCCGGCCGGAGGCGGGCCCCCCGGCGCCCGCCCCCCCCCTTCTCCCGCCGCCAGCCGGTTGATCTGGTGCGCCTGGTACGCCGCCCCGAACCCGTTGTCGATGTTCACCACGCTCACCCCGGACGCGCACGAGTTGAGCATGGCCAGGAGCGCGGTCACCCCGCCGAAACTCGCGCCGTAGCCCACGCTGGTGGGCACGGCGATCACGGGCACGTCCACCAGGCCGCCGACCACGGACGGCAGGGCGCCCTCCATGCCGGCCACGGCCACCACGCAACTGGCCCGCCGGAGCACGCCGGCCTGGGCCAGGAGCCGGTGCAGCCCGGCCACGCCCACGTCGTACAGCCGCTCGACCCGGCTGCCCAGGGCCTCCAGCACCACGGCGGCCTCCTCGGCCACCGGCAGGTCCGAGGTGCCGGCCGCGGCCACGGCCACCAGGCCCACCGGGTCGAAGGGCTCGCCCCGAAGTTCCACGATCCGGGCGCGCGCGTGCCACTGCGCGGCCGGCACCCGGGCGGCCACGGCCCCGGCGATGGCCGGGCTGGCCCGGGTACACAACACGTTGGGGCCGTGGCGGGCCAGCCGCTCGAAGATGTCGGCCACCTCGTCCGGGGTCTTGCCCTGGCCGTAGATCACCTCGGGCACGCCCTGCCGCAGGCCCCGGTGGTGGTCCACCTTGGCGAAGCCGAGGTCCTCGAACGGCAGGTGGGCCAGGCGGTCGGCCGCCTCGTCCGGGGACAGGCGGCCGTCCCCGACCCGGGCCAGCAGGTCCAGGAGCCGTTCCCGGTTCATCCGGCTACCTCCCGCTCGTCCTCGGGCAGCACCTCGTTCAGGGCGCCGGTGCGGTAGCCCTGCAGGTCCACGGCCGCGTACGCGTACCCGGCTGCCTTGACGATCGCCACCACCCGGTCGCGCAGCTCGCCAACGACCCGGGGGAACTCGTCGGGTCCCACCTCGAGCCGGGCCACGTCACCGTGGTGCCGGAGCCGGAGCACCTTGAGGCCCAGGCCCCTTAGCGCGTCCTCGGCCCGGCCGACCCGGGCCACCCGGTCCCGGGTGATCGGGGTGCCGTAGGGGAACCGGGACGACAGGCACGCCAGGGCCGGCTTGTCCCAGGTGGGCAGGCCCAGCCGCCGGGACAGCTCGCGCACGTCGGCCTTGGTGAACTCGGCCTCCTCCAGGGGGCTTCGCACCCCCAGTTCCTGGGCGGCCCGCCGGCCCGGCCGGTGGTCGCCCCGGTCGTCCAGGTTGGTGCCGTCGGCCACCCAGCCCAGCCCCTCCTCCCGGGCCACCTGGGCCAGCTTGCCGAACAGCTCGCGCTTGCAGTGGTAGCACCGGTCCGGCGGGTTCTCGGCGAACGCGGGCAGGTCGAGTTCCTCGGACACGATCTCCCGGTGCCGGCCGCCGAGCCGGGCGGCCAGGGCCGCTGCCTCCCGGCGTTCGCGCTCGGGGTAGGTCTCGGACCGGGCGGTGACCCCCAGGGCGCGGTCGCCCAGCACGTCCACGGCCATTGCGTACAGCAGGGACGAGTCCACCCCGCCCGAGAACCCCACCACCACCCCGCCCATCTCCCGCAGGATCCCGGCCAGCCGGTCCCGTTTGGCGTCCACCGCGCCGCTCACCCGTCCCCTCCGGCCAGCCGCCGCTCCCGCGCGTCCCGCACCGCGTCCTTGATCCGCTTGACATGGCCCCGGCCGAGGCCCTTGACCTCGCACCCCAGCTCGAAGTACCGGCGGATCCGATCGTCGTCCAGGATGCCGAAACAGTCCACCACGGCCACGGGCCCGCCGGCCCGCGCGACCACCCAGTCGGGATCCAGGTCCAGGTACGCCCGGTGGCGCACCGCGAAGACCACCGCGTCGGCCCCGGCCAGGGCCGCCTCCAGGTCCTGCTGCACCCGCAGATCCTCGAGCTTGTCCTGGTTGCGGAAGAACCGGCGCAGGCTGTGGTCCGGGGACGGGTACTCCCGCTGTTTCTCGAACTCCCACCAGTGCTGCACATACGGGTCGTGCACCCGCAACTCGGCCCCCATCTCGGTCAGGCGGCGCACCACAACCTCGGACCCCGAGTACCGGGTGTCGCCCACGTCTTCGCGGTAGGACGCCCCGAGCAACAGCACCTCGGCCGCGGCCACGGGCCGGCCCATGTTGCGCAGGGCGTCCCGCACCAGTTGGGCCGCGTGGAGCGAGCGCGTATCATTGACGTCGATGGCCAGGGGCGTGATCCGGAAAATG
This sequence comes from Deferrisomatales bacterium, assembly GCA_024277875.1. Classification (GTDB taxonomy): domain Bacteria; phylum Desulfobacterota; class Deferrisomatia; order Deferrisomatales; family Deferrisomataceae; genus JAJRUI01. The sequence goes on along the minus strand of JAJRUI010000095.1, from coordinate 5,204 downwards.
TCGTCCTCCCACCCGTGGATGTGCCGGTACGCCCACACCCCCAGGCCGCCGTCCTTGGGCAGGCAGTACCCGCCGATGCCCGGCCCCGGGAACAGCATGTTCGCGTGGGTGGGCCGCACCCGGATCGCCTCGATCACCTTGACCAGGTCCACGCCGTTTCGCTCGGCGAACAGGCTCCACTCGTCCATGAACGCGAGCAGGGTGGCCCGGAAGCTGTTTTCCACGATCTTGGCGGTCTCCGACTCGATCGGCCGGTCGAGCACGGTCAGGGGGTATTCGGCCACGTTGATCACGTCGCCCAGAAAACGCACCACCCGGCGGCGGGCCTCGTCGTTGATGCCGCTGCACACCCGCCAGAAGTTGCGGATGCTGTTGACGTAGTCCCGGCCGGGCATCACCCGCTCGTAACTGTGGGCCAGCAGGGGGTCGGTGTCGATGCCCCGGCGGCGGAACACCTTGCTCATGATGGGGTACGCCACCTGCTCGGTGGTGCCCGGGGCCACCGTGGTCTCGATCAGCACCAGGGCGTCGGCCGGGATGTGCTCGGCGATCACGGCCAGGGACTGCTCCAGGGCGGCCATGTCGGCCTGGCCCTGCCGCACGTCGCCCAGCTCGTCCTTGAGATAGTCGCACTGCACGTCCACCACCACCACGTCGGCCAGCCGGAGGGCGTCATAAGTGTAGGTGGCGGTCAGGGTCTTCTTGTCCCGCACACACCGGGCGATCATCGGGTCCACCTCGGGGTCCTCGGACTTCACCGGCGACAGGCCCCGGTTCAGGAGCGGGATCTTCCAGTAGCTGCGCACGCTGGGCCGCTGCATCCCGATCACGAACTTGGTGGGGTTGCCGTCCCCGTCCTCGGCGTCGGCCACCACCGCGGCCATCACCGCGCCGACGAACCCCACCCCCACCACCACCACGATCTCCCGACCCGCGGCCCGGTGCTCCTCGGCGAGCCGCTGGAGCCGGCCGAACTCGGCCGCGTTCTCCTCGGGGGTGGGCAGGGGAAACCGTTCACCATCCGGGCTGACCGAGTATGCCACGTCGTTCATGGAATCCTCCTGGGAAGCGAAGTGAAACCGCCGGCGCGCCAACGGTACCCGGCCCGGGCCCGGGGTTCAACCGTCCTCGTCCGCCACGTGCACGGCCCGGCGCAGGGCGCGGCTGCCGAACCGGTCGTGCACCCGGTCCACGGCCAGGGCAACCGCCCGCCGCCGGCCGTCGGGCGCGGGCGCGAACAGGTCGAGCTGGCCGCCGGCAGCAGCGGTCCGGGGCGCGAGCCGGGTGGCCGCGATCCCCACCAGCCGCACCGGCCGGCCCGTGCGCCAGGAGGGCACCGCACCGAGCAGCCCGAGCGCGGCAGCGTACAGGTCGGCGCCCACGTCGGTGGGCGCGGCCAGGCGGGCGGCCCGGGTTACGGTGCGGAACCGGCCGTCCCGGAGCTTGAGGGTGACCCCGCCGGCCACCCGCCCGGCCCGGCGCAGGCGAGCCGCCACCTTGTCGGCCAGCCGGAGCAGGGTGCGGCGCACCGCGTCCGGGTCGGTGGCGTCTTCTTCGAACGTGTGCTCGGCGCCCACGGACCTGGGCGCGCCGCCCGGCTCCACCGGCCGGTCGTCGATCCCCCGGCTCAGGGCCCACACCCGGTCGCCCAGTTCCCCGAACCGGGCCCGCAGGTCGTCCCGCCGCCACCGGGCCAGGTCGCCCACCGAGCGCATCCCGAGCCGCTCCAGGGCCGCGGCCGTGCGCGGCCCCACCCCCCACAGCCGCCGCACCGGCAGGGGGGCCAGGAACGCGGCCTCTTCCCCGGGCCGCACCACCACGAACCCGTCGGGCTTGTCCAGGTCGGACGCCACCTTGGCCAGGAACTTGTTGGGCGCGAGGCCCACCGACGCCACCAGCCCCACCTCCCGCCGGATCTCGTCCTTGAGCCGCCGGGCCGCGGCCCGGGCCGGGCCCAGGAGGCGCTCGGTGCCGGTCAGATCCAGGAACGCCTCGTCGATGCTCAGGGGCTCCACCCGGTCGGTGTACCGGCCGAACACGGCGAACACCCGGCGCGAGATCTCGGCGTACCGGTCCATGCGGGGCCGCAGGAACACCGCGTCGGGGCATCGCTGCCACGCCCGGCCGATCGGCAGGGCCGAGTGGATGCCGACCGCCCGGGCCTCGTACGAGCACGCGGCCCCCACGCCCCGGCCCCGGCCGCCCCGGGGGTCGGCGCCCACGACCACGGGCCGGCCCCGGCACTCGGGGCGGTCCAGTTGCTCCACCGACGCGTAGAACGCGTCCATGTCCACGTGCAGGATGGTTCTGGGTCGCGCCACGCCCGGCCTCCTTCCCCCTTCACCGTACCCGCCCGGCAAGCCGGGTTCCAGCCCGTTTCGCACCGGGCCCCCTCAAGTGGGGCGGGCCCGGAGCCGATCCGGGGCCCAGGTCCGTCACCATCCCGGTACGGCCGTTCCGAAAAGGGGGCCCGGCACGGGCCGAAACCGTCTGCCCGGGGCGACGAACCGGGGTCACGGCCGCGCCGGGGCTGGCACGGGAAATGCGAGGATCGGGTCGTGCACCGCCGTCCCCTGGGGAAGAACGGAGGCGATTGACTGTTGTCCCGCGTGACCGTCGTCTGGGTATCGAAAACGAACGCGGCCTCCCGCGTGCTGAACGTGCCGCGGGCCGCGGTGCTCGCCCTGCTCGGCGGGTTCGTCGCGTTCCTGGTCGTCTCCGCGGCGAGCCTCGCGTGGGTCCACGGCCTGCGGGGCCGGGTGGCGGACCAGGCCCGGGACCTGGCCGCCCTGGAGGAGCGCCTGGCCGAAAGCCGCGTCCTCCTGGCCGAGACCCGTGCCGAGAAGGACGGCCTGGCCGAGCAGACCCGGCGGATGGAGGCCGAACTCGAGCGGATCCGGGAGGCCGAGGGCAAGGTCCGCCGCTTCCTGGGCCTCAAGGAGCCGGTGTACGACGCGACCCGCGCCCACCAGGGCGGGTCCACCGCGGGCCCGGCGGGGGGGCCGGCCGAAGCCGGGAGGCCCGGGCCCGTGGGCGCCCTGGACGGCGCGGGCGGGTTCGACACCGCGGACACCGTGTACGACGGCCTCCAGGAAGTGCTGGCCCACCTGGAGGAGCGGCGCGAAGCGTCCCGCCGGATCCCGATGATCCTGCCCGTCACCTCGGACAAGGCGTGGCTGTCGTGCGCGTTCGGGTGGCGCAAGGACCCGATCACCGGCACCCGCAAGGAGTTCCACAACGGGATCGACATCGCCGGGCCGTGGAAGGACCCGATCCTGGCCCCGGCCGACGGCACGGTGATCCGGGCCGGCAAGGACCGCCTGCTCGGCCGGTACGTGAAGCTGCGGCACTCGGGCCGGATCAAGACCCTGTACGGCCACATGGCCGCCCTGGCCGTGAAGACCGGCCAGAAGGTGGAGCGGGGCGACGTGCTCGGGTACATGGGCAACTCGGGCCGCAGCACCGGCACCCACGTCCACTACAGCGTGTCCGTGGACGGCAAGTACGTGGATCCCCAGGACTACATCCTGGACCGACCGTTCCGAACCCTGAAGCTGTGAGGCGAGCCATGGCACTGTTCTCCAAGACCCAGGAACCCCGCTCCGCCGACCGGGCCGTGGACACCGTGATCGGGGCCGAGGCCTCGTTCGACGGGGAGCTCAAGACCGGAAACAGCGTGTGTATCGAGGGCCGGTTCACCGGCCGGCTCGAGAGCGGCGGCCGGGTGATCCTGAACCCGTCCGCCCACGTGGAGGCCGACGTGGTGGCCGAGTACGTCACGGTCAACGGCACCCTGGTGGGCAACGTGGAGGCCCGCCAGCAGCTCGACCTGGGCGCGACCGGGTGCATCCGGGGCGACGTGCGGGCCGGCTCGGTCACCGTGGCCCGGGGCGGCGTGCTGGAGGGAACCTGCCGGAAGCTGGAGCCGGCTCCGGCGGCCGAGCCGGCCGGGGCCAAGGCGGGAGGCAAGCCGGCCCGGGCCAAGCCGGTGGCCGTGCCCGACGGGGCGGCCTCCGCGGCCTGAGGCCGGCGAGAACCGTTTCATACCGGCCCGGCCCCGCGGCTGCGGGGTCGGGTCTTTTGTGCCCGCAGCCCCGGATGCCGGCGGGTTTTCCCTGGACAGCCTCCCCACCCTGGTGCAGAATCCCTCGCTTTCCACGGGGGGAAAACGCGCGCCCGGGAGACCCGCCATGCCCCGCTCCGAAACCGACCGACTCGCCGTAAACGCCCTCCGGTTCCTGGCCGTGGACGCCGTGGAGGCCGCGGCCTCCGGCCACCCGGGCATGCCCATGGGCGCCGCGCCCATGGCCTACGGCCTGTGGACCCGGCTGCTCAAGTTCGATCCGGCCGCGCCGGACTGGCCCGACCGGGACCGGTTCGTGCTGTCGGCCGGCCACGGCTCCATGCTCCTGTACGGCCTGCTGCACCTGGCCGGCTACCCCCTCACCCTGGACGACCTGCGCGCGTTCCGCCAGTGGGGCTCCCGCACCCCGGGCCACCCCGAGTTCGGCCACACCCCGGGCGTCGAGACCACCACCGGCCCCCTGGGCCAGGGGATCGCGGCCGCGGTGGGCATGGCCATGGCCGAACGCCACCTGGCCGCCCGGTTCAACCGGCCGGGCTTCCCGGTGGTGGACCACCGCACCTGGGTGATCGCGGGCGACGGCGACCTGATGGAGGGGGTGAGCGCCGAGGCGGCCAGCCTGGCCGGCCACCTGGGCCTGGGGCGCCTGGTGGTGCTGTACGACGACAACCGGATCACGATCGAGGGCGGCACGGATCTCACATTCTCCGAGGACGTGGAGGCCCGGTTCGCGGCCTACGGGTGGCAGACCCTGGCCGTGGAGGACGGCACCGACGTGGACGCGGTGGTCCGGGCCCTGGAACGGGCCCGGGACGACGAGACCCGGCCCACCCTGGTCCGGGTGCGCACCCACATCGGCCACGGCAGCCCGGGCAAGGCCGACACGCCCGACGCCCACGGCGCACCCCTGGGCGCGGACGAGGTCGCCCGGACCAAGGACGCCCTGGGCTGGCCCCGGCAGCCCGCGTTCCGGGTGCCGGACGCCGCCCGGGAGCCGTTCGCAGCGGCGGCCCGGCGGGGCGCAACGGCCCGGGCCGAGTGGCGCGACCTGCTGGGCCGGTACCGGGCCGAGCACCCGGACCTGGCCGCCGAACTGGAGCGCCGGCTGGCCGGGGCGCTG
>JAJRUI010000094.1 GCA_024277875.1 Deferrisomatales bacterium | reverse complement strand
GGAGACTGAAAAAGCGGGCGGGCATCGAAGAGCCAAAGTGGCTGTCAGCGTTGTACACCATCGAACAAAAGATCAAGGCATTTCGATGCGGCCGGCGTGAGTTGAACCAAGTGGACTATGGATTGGTTGGAAAAAGGAGCGAGGATATAGACATCGAGCAATTTATGTGCGGCTATCCGAAGTTGGACAATTATGTCCGTATGCTGTGGGACGACAGGGCGAGTCGTGAGCCGCGTGGGTTCCCCACGTTCACATGGCTTGCAAGCATTAGCTTGGCATTTCGGCTGGCTGGGGATAAGAGCATTCTCGAGCGACGCTTGATCGAAAGGGAAGAGGCTAGCTTTCACGGAGAGATAGGGTCGTGAACAGGCCAGAGGGCCGGTTTGTGCTCGCCGCCGACGTATTCGTGAGGGTCTTTGTGTTGCGCAACAGCCTGAAGCGGGTTGAGGAGATCTGCCTGTGCCCGACCGACAACCACTGAACGTCTACCTGACTGTGGACGTCGAGTGTTCCATGGGGGGGGCGTGGGGTGGTTCAGGGGCCCCGGTTCCGCCGGAACGGCGCATGCTCTGCCGAAACGAGAAGGGGGAATGGGGGGTTGGGTTCATCGCCCGCGAAATGGAACGATACGGTGTTCGGGCAACCTTTTTCCTCGAGGTGTTCGCCGCGCGGCTGTTCGGCGTGGACGCGCTTCGGCCCGTGGCCGAGGCGGTGCTGGCGGGGGGGCATGATGTAGAGCTCCACCTCCATCCGGTGTTCCTGCGGTTTGCCCAGCGCCAGGCAGGCCAGCGGTTCCCACCGCCCCTGGACGGAAGGACGCCCGACGCCATGGCTGCCTACGACGAGGAAGAACAGGTTCGACTGATCGAAGGGGGCATGGAGCTTTTCGCGCGGATCACCGGCCGCCCCCCGGCGGCTTTTCGGGCCGGGGGCTACCAGGCCGACGATGCCACGCTACGGGCTCTGGACCGGTGCGGGATCCGGGTGGACTCGAGCGCGAACCCGGCCGCGGGATGGCCGGCCGGAGAGCACGCGTCGCCCTGGAACCGGATCTGCCGCATGGGCGGGGTGACCGAGGTGCCCGTGACTGTGGCGCGGAGTCGATTCCCGGACCGGGCCCCGGTGAAGCACTTGGAGATCTCGGCCGTGAGCGTGGGCGAGATCAGGGCCGCTCTTTCCCAGGCTCACCGCGGCGGCCTGCGCCACGTGGTGCTGATGTTCCACAGCTTCGGCACGGTGAAGGCCAAAGACGTAGGATACGAGCGGTTTCGGCCGGACCGGATCGCGATCGCGAGGCTCCGGGGGGTGCTCCGGCTCCTGGCGGCGGAGAAGGAACGGTTCCGGGTGCGGACGTTTGGGGACCTTGCCGGAGAGGCGGACCGGGTCGACGACCCGGGGGATGGCTATGTCCCGGAGCTGGGTCGGCTGCGTCCATGGCTCCGAAAGGCCGTGCAGGCGGCCAACCGGTGGTACTGGCTTTGAGAGCGGGTGCCGATGCCAGGCCGGTGCACGGCACGCGCAGCGTGCTCCTGGTGGCCTACCACTTCCCCCCGATCCTGGGCAGCAGCGGGGTGCACCGGACGCTCCAGTTCGCTCGGTATCTTCCGGAGTTCGGGTGGCGGCCTTGCGTGTTGACTGTCCATCCCCGGGCGTACCCGACAAGCGCCCCCGGAGTCCTCCGGGAGGTGCCCCCGGAGCTGCCCGTGGTGCGGGCCCCGGCGTGGGACACGGCACGGCACCTGGCCTGGAAGGGACGGTACCCGGGGGTGCTGGCGGTCCCGGACCGGTGGTTTTCCTGGTGGCTGCCCGGGGTGGTGCGGGGCCTGGGACTGATCCGGCGATACCGCCCTGGGATCATCTGGTCCACGTTTCCGGTGGCCACCGCCCATCTGATCGGGGCCACCCTTCACCGGTTGACCGGGCTCCCCTGGGTGGCCGATTTCAGGGACCCCATGGTTCAGCAGGGCCTGCCGGCCGAACCGCTGGCCCGGAGGGCCTGGCGGGCCATCGAGCGAATGGCCGTCCGCAGGGCGGCGCGGCTGTGCGTGACGACGCCCTCGACCCTGGAGGACATGCGCGGTAGGTACGCGCAGGTGCCGGCCGAACGGTGGGTGCTCCTGGAGAACGGGTACGACGAAGGCCTTTTCTCGGGCTTGGGCTCCGCCGGGGGAGGCAGGCGGAACGCAAGACGACTCAGGCTGGTCCACAGCGGCATCCTGTACGCTGGGGGGCGCGACCCGTTGCCGTTCCTCCGGGCGTTTCGCCGGTTCCTGGACGGGGACCCGGACGCTGCGGAGGTGGTCTTGAGGGCGGCCGGGGACGAAATCGATTTCGACTCGGTGCTGCAGGGCCTGGGACTGGAGAAAGCGGTTCGGGTGCTCCCGACCGTCGGCTACGCCGAGGCGGTGCGGGAAATGGTGGATGCCGACGGGCTCCTGCTGTTCCAGGGCCCCCAGTACAACCGGCAGGTCCCGGCCAAGGCGTACGAGTATATCCGTGCCGGCCAGCCCATCCTGGCCCTTGTCGATCCGGCGGGGGACACGATGCGGATGCTCCGGGGATGGAGCCACGTGTACCCGGCCCGGATCGACTCGGAAGAGGAGATCCTGGCCGCCCTCGAGAGGTGGCACGAGGATGTTCTGGCCGGCCGGCGCCCGGTTCGGCCCCGGGAGACCGTGGGGCGCCTGTCCCGCCGGGCCCGGACCGAGCAACTGGCCGCCGTGTTCGACGGCGTGCTTCGGGAAACGAAGGCCCGCGGGCCCGGGCCTCACTGAGAGCCGAGTCAGGGACCACATGCCCCTTCGAGACATCTTCCTCACCGTTGTC
>JAJRUI010000093.1 GCA_024277875.1 Deferrisomatales bacterium | reverse complement strand
GGGGTGCCGTGGGCCACCAGCACGTTGCACCCCTCATCGGGGGCCAGGAAGTCGCGGGCCGCGGCGCCAAGCAGCAGGTGGAGGCTCTCCCACCGGTGGAGCAGGGTGCCCCCCACCTCCAGGTGAAGCCCGGGGAACCCGGCCACCGTGTCGAGGAGCCGCTCGTACATCTCGCCGGGGACGACATAGAGGGGCTGGACCACGGCCCGGGTGAACCCCTGGGCCCGGAGCCCGGCCAGGGCCTCGGGCACGCTGGGGAGCCGGTCCCCCGGGGAACGCGAGGCGTTCACCTTGCGCCGGATGATCTCCGAGGCGTACGCCCAGCGGATCTCGTGGCCGGGGAGATCCCGCCGGAGTTCCTCTTCGAGGAACGAGAAGGTGAGGGAGGCCCGGGTGCTCGTCCCGAACGCGACGATCAGGACGGCGGGCGGGGAAGGGTCGAGGGAGCGGGGCCAGGCTCCCCGGACCGGGGCGCCGAGGCCGGGGGGGCAGGTCGCTTCGGGCACGGGATCACGCCTCCTGCACGGCCCCGGGCGCCGGGGAGGAGGAAGCGGTGCGGATCGACGAAAAAAGCCCGCACAGACTGGCTGTGCGGGCTTCCCGTGTTCGAAGCGCCATCGCGTCCCCACCTCTCCCGTATCCCCGGGGAGCCGTGGTGGGTTGCCGCGCCGGCAGGTCTTCTGGCTCGCGATTCGTCCTCGGGGCGGCCTTCCCAGCCTCGCTCGGCCAGTGGCGTCGTCGCCCGTCGTCCTCGCTCACAGCGGCGGGTCCGCGGGGGAGTCTCACCCCACTTCCCTTTTCAGCCCTTTCGGGCACCGGCGCGCGTCCTGTTCGATTGTGCGAGGGGTTATAGGGGAAACCACCGTCCCGTGTCAAGTTCGGGGCAGAGCGGCCTCAAGTTCCGTCGTTCCGTGACCGAAAAGACTTCCAACGTGTCGGAGACCACCGCGCGATCTAGCAGGATGCTGAAAAACCCCGTCCGTGGGTTTTTCAGCGACGGCATCTCGGGGTCGGCCCCGTCGATGCCTTTCAAATCACTCGGCTTTTCAATCCTCGCGATTTGGCGCCCCTTCCGTGGGGCGCGTAGCAGGTTGCTTTTTCCGCAACCTGCTAGTCGGTGACCCGTGTCCCGTGGTGGCACGGGGAGCGGGAAGACGAAAAAAGATGATCAAGGAACCCCGGGTCCAGCTGTTCGACCTGATCGAGTGCCTGTCCAAGGCGATGGACCTGGTCTGCCCCGCCCTCGTGAACCACCACGAACGGGTGGCCTACATCGCCTTTTGCATTGGAGCGGAGCTCGGGCTCCCGCCGGAGCGGCTGCGGGAGCTGGTGCTCGCCGGGGCGCTCCACGACAGCGGGGCCCTTTCGCTCCGGGAGCGCCTCGACGCCCTCCGGTTCGACGCGGAAGACCCGTTTGAACACGCCGAGCTAGGGTACCTGTTGCTCGCAGGCTTCGAACCCCTGGTCCCGGTGGCCCGGCTGGTGCGATACCACCATGTGACCTGGGACTCCCGCACAGCGGTTTCAGAGGCGGCGGGGGAAGACGTCCCCTTTGGCAGCCACATCCTGTTCCTCGCGGACCGGGTGGCCGTGTTGCTCCGTGACGGAGAAGACGTGTTGGGCCAGGCGAGAGGAATCCGCGAGAAGATCGCGGAACGGTCGGGCTCGCTGTTCTCCCCGGAACTCGTGGACGTGTTCCGCTTCCTGGCCGAAAAAGAGTACTTCTGGCTCGACGCCACCTCGACCTCGCCGGGCGCGGTGCTCCGGAGCATGGTCGGCATGGAGACCACCGAACTGAGCCTGCACGGCCTCCTCGACCTGTCGAACCTGTTCCGGCAGATCATCGACTTTCGGAGCCGGTTCACGGCCACCCACTCCGTGGGCGTTGCCGTGAGCGCCGAGGCCCTGGCCCTGGAGGCGGGATTCTCGGACCGGGAGAGGCTGATGATGCGGGTCGCGGGCCACCTGCACGACCTGGGCAAGCTGGCCGTGCCCGTGGATGTGCTGGAGAAGCCCGGCCGGCTCACCGGGTGGGAACGCGGGATCATCCGCAGCCACACCTTCCACACATATCGGATTCTCGAACCCATCCACGACCTGGAGACCATCAACGCCTGGGGCGCGTTCCACCACGAGCGGATCGATGGAACGGGCTACCCGTTCCACCACAGGGGCGAGGACCTGTCGCTGGGCTCGCGGATCATGGCCGTGGCCGACGTGTTCACGGCCGTCACCGAGGACCGGCCCTACCGGGTGGGGATGTCCAAGGAAAAAACCCTGCGGGTTCTCCAGGGGATGGCCGCAGGAGGGGGGCTGGACCGGTCGGTGGTCAGGATGCTCGAGCACCGGTACGACGACATCAACGCCGTGCGCATCGCCGCGCAAAAAGCGGCCGGAGACGAGTACCAGCGGTTCCTGCCCGCCAGCCCCCAGCGCCACGCGGGTTGAGGCTGCCGGGCCCGGGCGGGGGGAAGGGCACCGGCCGCCCGGGCCCCCACCCCGACACGAAGCGGCCGCCCCGAGGGACGGCCGCTTCGCGCAAGAAGGAAGGAGTCGGGCCGGGTATCTGCCGACCCGGTTCCCAGCATACCCCGACAACGTTAGAGCCGGCTGAAGCCGGCGTTAGAACTCGGTGAGAACCCGGACCACCGTCTCCGGGACCTGCCGGCGGTCGGCGAGGTACGGGCGAGGGTTCACGAACTTGCCGTCCACCTTGACCGCGTAGTGGACGTGGGGCCCGGTGGACCGCCCCGTGCTGCCCATGCCGCCGAGCCGCTGGCCGCGGACGACCTTCTGGCCCTGGGCGACGTCCACCCGCCCCAGGTGTCCGTAGACCGTTTCGATCCCGTCCCCGTGATCGACGGCCACCGCATTGCCCAGCCGGCGGTCGCGGACCACCCGGACCACCCGTCCGTCGGCCACGGCGACCACCGGCGTGCCCTCCCGGCCGGCCATGTCGAGGCCGTTGTGGAACTCGCGCCGGCCCGTGAACGGGCTGCGGCGCCACCCGAACCCGGAACTGATCCAGTGTTCGCCGTCCACCGGCGAGATCGCAGGGGTCCGGTCCCACGTCCGGCGAAGAGCCCGAACCCGCCCGGCCAGGGCCTCGAACCCGTCCGCGAGGGCATCCACGTCCCCTGCCGGCCCGAGGGCCGGCGCCGTCCGGTCCGCCGGCGCCACCGCCGAGAGGTCCACCTCCCCCAGGCTGCCCTGCCCCCCGCCCCTGGCATCCGTCCCGGAGGCCTCCTGGGGTTCGGGTGGGTCCAGCCCGAGCCACTCCCGGATCCGGGCCTCGGCCTCGCGAATCCGGTCCAACCCCTGGCGAAGCCCGGACAGTTCGGCCTCGGACGCGGCCAGCCGCCGCTCCAGGGCGGCCCGTTCCGACCGGAGCGTCCGGACCTGGCGGTCCAGTTCGGCGCTGCGACGGAACGCGTACCCCGCTACAACGCCGGCTGCCACCGCCGCAAGGCCCAGCACCACCGCCACGGCTCTCAGGGTTCGCTCCGCCCGTGCCTGCGGCACCGCCTGCTGCGTCTCGTTTCCCATTCCCTCTCCCGATCGTCCCCTCGAAAGAACGCCTCCGTGTAGCACACGGAAGGGCGCGAAACAACCCTCCCCGAGCCCGACTGCCTCATCCCGGCTCCAGCGGGGTCCTGGCCAGCGCGAGCACCGTGACCCGGCCGGCCCCGGCCGCCAGACACGCCCGGGTCGCCGCCCGAACAGTGGCGGTGGTGGTGACCACGTCGTCCACCAGGAGCACGGTGCCGCAGAGCGGCTCGGCCGGGACGAACGCCCGGCGGGTCGCCCGCGCCCGCTCCGCCGCACCCATTCCCACGAGGTCGGGCGCGTCCGGCCGCTTGCGCACCGCTTCCGGCCGCCAGGGCACCCCGAGTTCCTGGGCCACCCGCCGGGCCAGCAGGGCCGGCAGGTCGAAACCCCGGCGGGCCAGGGTCCGGCCCGTGCACGGCACCGGCACCACGGCAACCGGCCGGGGCAACGCGGGGCCGCGGCGGGCGGCGGCCACCGCCAGGTCCTCGAGCAACCGCCGCAGGGCCAGGTCGCCGCCGTACTTGAACCGCTGGATCGCCTCGAGCAGGGCGCCCCGGTACGGCCCCCACGCCCGGAGCCCGTCGAACGGCGGGGGGTCCGCGGCGCACCGGGGGCACGGGTGGTCCGGGCCCCCGCCCGAAAACGGCAGGGCGCACAGGGAACAGCACGGCCCGGCCAGGGGTTCGAGACGGGCCGCGCACGGCCCGCACACCGGCTCTCCACCCTCCGGCAGACCCCGGCCGCCGCACAACGGGCAGACCGCCGGGAGCAGGACCGCCACGAGCCCCCGGCCGGCCGCAACCAGCGGGCCTGTGAAAAGACGAAACGCTTTCAACGGTCTTCCGGGCCAGCGACAACGCCGGCGGCACGGGGCCTGCCGAAGAGCCGCGCTTGCTTTTCCGCGGGTCCGGGCTACCCCTGCAACAGGCTCCGGCCCGTCATCTCTCCGGGCACGGGCACGCCCATCAACTCGAGCAGGGTCGGAGCCACGTCGCACAGGGCGCCCCCGGCCCGCAGCTCTCCGTCCCGCTCGGCGCCGCTGACCAGCAGGCACGGCACCGGGTTGGTGGTGTGGGCGGTGTGGGCCTGCCCCGCGACCGGGTCCCACATCTCCTCGGCGTTGCCGTGGTCGGCCGTGACCAGGGCCGCGTACCCGCCCGCCCGCAGGGCGTCCACCACGTCGCCCACACACGCGTCCACCGCCTCCACCGCCCGGATCGCCGCCTCCTCCACGCCCGTGTGGCCGACCATGTCGCAGTTGGCGAAGTTCACCACCACCAGGTCGTACAGTCCTTTGCGGATCTCGGCCACCAGCCGGTCGCGCACCGCGAACGCGCTCATCTCGGGCTTCAGGTCGTAGGTCGCCACCTCCCGGGGGCTCGGGACCAGGACCCGGTCCTCCCCGGGAAAAGCCGTTTCTTCCCCGCCGTTGAAAAAGTAGGTGACGTGGGCGTACTTTTCGGTCTCCGAGATCCTCAGCTGCCGCAACCCGGCCTCGGCCACCACGGCGCCCAGGATGTTGTCCATGGCCTCGGGCGGGAACGCCACGGGCAGGTCGAACGCCTCGTCGTACAGGGTGAACGTGGCGTACCGGGCCAGACGGGGCCGCTCGCCCACGTCGAACCCGTCGAACCCGGGCTCGGTCAGCGCCCGCGTCAGCTCCCGGGCCCGGTCCGCCCGGAAGTTGAAGAACACCACCGCATCGCCGTCCCGGACCAGACCCTTCGGCCGCCCTTCGCCGTCCAGGATCACGCGGGGTTCCACGAACTCGTCCCCCTGGCCAGCTGCGTACGCCCCGGCCACCGCTTCGGCCGAAGACCGGGCCGGCACACCCTCGCCCCGCACCAGGGCCCGGTACGCGCGCTCGACCCGGTCCCACCGGTTGTCCCGGTCCATCGCGTAGAACCGGCCGGTCACCGTGGCCACCGCGCCCACCCCCTGCCTGGACAACTCGGCCTCCAGGGCTTCCAGGTACCCGGCGCCGCTGCGGGGAGGCGTGTCCCGGCCGTCCAGGAACGGGTGGACGAAAACCCGGTCGAGTCCCCTGCGCTTGGCCAGGTCCACCAGGGCGTACAGGTGCCCCTGGTGGCTGTGGACCCCGCCGTCGGACAAAAGGCCCAGCAGGTGGAGCGCGCCCCCGGTCTGCCGGACCCGATCGCACGCGTCCACCAGGATCGGGTTGTCGAAAAACGAACCGTCCCGGATCGCCCGGTTGATCCGGGTCAACTCCTGGTACACCACACGGCCCGCGCCCAGGTTCAGGTGCCCGACCTCGGAGTTGCCCATCTGGCCCGCGGGCAGCCCCACGGCCTCGCCCGACGCGTCCAGGGTGGTCCACGGCCCGCGGGCGAACAGGGCGTCCAGCCGGGGTGTCCGGGCCAGGGCCACGGCATTGTGGTCGGTCTCGGCCCGGTAGCCCCAGCCGTCCAGGATGACGAGCGCTGCCGGCCGGACCGGCGCTTCTCCGGGGCTCATGGCGCGGGCAGCGCCGGCGATGCCGGCGCGCCGGACAGGTCCAGGGCCAGGCCGTCGACCCGGTTGCACCGGGGGCACACGGCCGCCCACGCGGCCGCGGTGGCGCCGCACCCGGAGCAGGTGAACGGAAGGACCACGGCCTCGCCTTCGCCGAGCCACGCCTGACGCCACGCCCGAGCCGCCTGTTCGAACTCCCGGAGCCGGAACAGGGCCTCGCCCTGGAGCAGCCGGAGCACCCGGCTGTCCGCCGCCGGGCCGTGGAGCTTGTCGAGCACGGCCCGGGCCTCCTCGGGCTGGCCGTGGGCCAGCAGGTACCGGGCCAGCAACAGGGGTACGGCGTCGCGCTTGCGGGCCAGCCGGCGGTACAGCTTGAGCATGTCGTCGGACCGGCCCGCTGCGTCCCGCTCGGTTTCGGCCCGTAACAGAAGCCCCACCTGGCCGGTGGCGTTGTACCCCCTGATCCACGCGTCCACCGCCGCGTCCCGTTCGCCGGCAGCCAGCAGCGCCTCGCCCAGCGCCAGGTGGGCCGGGGCGAACCCCCGCTCGTCCCGGACGAGGCGTTCCAGCAGTGCGCGGTCGGGCCCGGCCGGGCCGGCCGTGGCCCGGCGGTACCGGAACGCGACCAGGGTCTGGCGCTCGGCCGCCCGGCCCGTGCGCGCGTCGGCCTTGGCCACGATCTTTTCCTGGACCCGCACGGCTTCGCCCCAGTTACCCGCCTCCCGGTACAGGTCCCGCAACGCAAACAGGGCCTGGAGCTGGTCCGGGTCCACGTCGAGCCACCGGCTGAGGGTGGCCACCTGTCCCTCGAAATCGCCCTTTTCCCGGTACACCCGCACCAGGAGCGACAGGACCTCGGCGTTGGCCGGATCGTCCTTGAGAACCGATTTCAGCCGGCGTTCCGCGTCCGGCAGGCGGCCCTCCTCGAGTTCGACCCGGGCCATCTCGATCTGGACCAAGGGGTGGTCGGGCAGCTTCCGGTACGCTTTCTGGAACAGCCGGCGGGCCCGTTTGCGGTGGCCGGCCACGGCCTGCTCCCGCCCGGCAACCAGCAGGTTCTGGGCCTCGTCCCGCCGGACCACGGCCCGCTCGGTGCGCCGGAACGCGAACGACCTGAGCGCCTCCCGGAACGCGGACCCGAATACGGCCACCCCGAATCCGGCCAGGAAGAACAGAAACAAGACCAGCGCCAGGCTCGTTTTCACGCCCGCACCGGGGTAGATCTGGAACTCCACCATCCCGGGATTCAGGGTGAACACGTACCCGAACGCCAGCAGGGCCGCGATCAGGGCCACGGCGGCTCGTTTTCCGGTCACGGTCGGCTCTCCGATCTCAGGTCGCCGGCGGGGTCACCCCTCGCCCTGCTCCTGGTTGGCTTTGCACTCCACGCACAGGGTGGCATAGGGCAGGGCCTCGAGCCGGGCCGGTGCAATCGGCTCCCCGCACGCCTCGCAGATCCCGTACTCCCCCCGCTCGATCCGGGCCAGGGCCCCGTCGATCTCGAGCAACTGCCGCCGCTCCCGTTCGCTGAGCCCCAGGAGCACCTGACGCGCGTAGGTGTTGGCCGCCTCGTCCGCCATGTCCTGCACCGCGTCGGTCCCGAGCGCGAACCCCTCCCGGGTGCGGGCGACCACTTCACCGGCCAGGGCCCGGCGGACCTCCACCAGCCGTCTGCGGTATCCCTCCAGGGTGTTGGCGTCCATCTGGTGGCGCTCCTCCCGGGCCGGGTCCGGCCCGCCGAACCCCGGAACGGTCCGGGGCGAGTATACACACGAATCCGTCAGCTCCGGGCGCGGGGCCCCGCCACCCGGAGGTCCCCCTTGCGCACCGTGACCCGGGTCGTGTCCAGGTATTCCAGCAGGGGGATCGTGTACTTGCGGGTCGTGCCCGTCAGGCCCTTGATGTCGGCGACGCCGATCGCCCCCTTCTCGTCCAGCAGGACCACCACCCGCCGAACCAGGTCCTCGAGGGTCTCCCGGGCGAAGAAGTACCCCTCCTTGGTCCGCACGAGGGCGCCGTCGGTCACCAGGAACTGGAGCACGGGCTCGACGGCCGGGGCGTCCTGCCCGATCGCCGCGGCCACCTCCTCTGCCGTGGGCGCCTGGTACCCCCGGGCCCGGGCCGCCTCCAGGATGCCCCGGCGCACGTCCTCGTCGTCCGCGCTCAGGCGCAACGTGAAATCCGCCCGGCGCACCACCTCCCCGTCCACCGCGACCTGTCCCTGTTCCACGAGTCGCTGGAGCACGAACTCCACGAGCCGGGGCGAGACGTACCGGGGGAACTTGGTGCGTAGCTCCTCGACCCCGAGCCCCCGCTTGAGCGGGTTGGCCTCGTGGAACCGGCCGAGCAGGGCCAGGGCCTCGTCCTCCAGGCCGGACACCACGTCCGCGTGGTGGTGGCGCTGGGCCTTCCGGTCGGTCACCAGGGCCGCGCCGGAGCGGACCGCCGCCTGGAGCAGCGTCCGGGCCTGGTCGAGGGTCACCCCCACGGCGGCCTGGGTCTGGCGCGGATCGAGCCCCTGGACCCCCCGCACCTCCAGGAACGCGGCCAGCCGCTCGCCGGGCTCCCCCTCCAAGAGCACGGCGAGACGTTCGGTCACCTCGGACCGCTTGCCCCGGTGGCGCTTGGGATGGTGGTCCACGACCACCCCGCCGCCCAGGGTGCGCGCCGGGCTGAACGCCCGCAGCACGAACCGGTCGGCCGGGCACGCGCAGAACCACTCGGGGGACCGCACCTGGGCCCAGCCGGCCTCGCCGGGGCCGAGTTCGTCCCGGTCCAGCAGCGCCACCACCACGGGAACCTCCTGGGTGCCCACGTGGAGCCGGACCCGCGCCCGATCCTTGAGGGGCTTTCCCGCCGACGGCAGCAGCTCGACCCGCACGTCGGCCATCCGGGTGGGAGCCAGCGCGCCCGGATGGATCACGGTGTCCCCCCGGGCCAGGTCCGACACGTCCACTCCGGCCAGGTTCAGGGCCACCCGCTGGCCGGCCACGGCCCGGTCCCGTGCCTCCCCGTGGATCTGCACCCCCCGCACCTTTGCGGTCACACCCCCCGGCAGGGTGGACACGTCGTCTCCCTTGCGCACCGCGCCCGAGATCAGGGTCCCGGTGACCACGGTGCCGAACCCCCGCATGGTGAACACCCGGTCCACCGGGAGCCGGAACAGCCCCTTGGATCCCCGAGCCGGCACCTCCCGGGCCAGGGCGTCGAGTTCGGTCTTCAGCTCCTCGATACCCGCGCCCGTGGTGGCGCTCACCGGCACCAGGGGAGCACCCTCCAGGAAGGTGCCCTCCAGGAGCGAAGCCACGTCCTCCCGGGCCAGCTCCAGGAAGTCCGGGTCCACCAGGTCGCTCTTGGTCAGGGCCACCAACCCGGCCTTCACGCCCAGGAGCGTGCAGATCTCCAGGTGCTCCCGGGTCTGGGGCATCACCCCCTCGTCAGCGGCCACCGCCAGGAGCACCAGGTCGATCCCGGCCGCGCCGGCCACCATGTTCTTGACGAACCGCTCGTGGCCGGGTACGTCCACGATCGACATGCGCAGACCGCTCGGCAGGTCGAGCCGCGCGAACCCCAGCTCGATCGTGATCCCGCGCTCCTTCTCTTCCCGCAACCGGTCGGTGTCGGTGCCGGTGAGGGTCTTGACGAGCGAGGTCTTTCCGTGGTCGATATGGCCGGCCGTGCCCAGGGTCACGGGCCGGGAGTCGGTCGGGGTCATGGGCTCCGTCGGGGTGACGGGCCGGCAGCCGGAACGGCGCCGGGTCCCGTGGAGAAAGGCGCGGGAAATGCTAGCAAACGCCCCCCGGCCCCGCAAGGTCGGCCGGACCTACGCCCGGTCGTGGCCGGAGGCCCGGGCTGCGACCAGGCAGCCAGCCACCACCAGGGCGCCGCCGCCGAGTTGGTACCCGCCGGGCCATTCCTCGAGGAACACACCGGCCAGGAGCCCGGCGTAGAGCGGCAACGTGTTGTAGAACGCCATGGCGCCGTTGGGCCCGAGCCGGCGGACCCCTTCGTTCCACGCGAGAAACGCGAGCAGGGACGGCCCGATCCCGATGTACAGCACCGCCGCTGCAACGGCCGGGGACACGGCGGGCGGCGCGGCCGCCCACTCGACCCCCACGGGCACGGCCAGCGCGGGCACGGCCACCAGGGTGGACAGGGCGGTCACCCGGACGGTGTCGTGCCGGGCGAGCACTGCCCGGCCGGCCACCGAGTACAGCACCCAGCACAGGGCGGCGGCCAGCACGAGCACGTCCCCCGGGTTCAGCCGCAGGGCCCGCAGCGCGGTCCAGGAGCCCCCGGACAGGATCACGGCCACCCCGGCCAGGCTCCCGACCGCGCCCACGGCCTGGCCGGCCCGCCACGGGGCACCGGTTGCAGCACGGGCAACCAGCAGGGTGAGCACGGGCGCCAGAGCGTTGACCAAACCGGCGTTGAGGGCCGTGGTCTGCCGGAGCCCGGCGTACTGGAGCACCTGGAACCCCACCACCCCCGAGGCTGCCATCGCAGCCACCAGGGCGCGGTCGGTCCAGGTCCACGGCAGGCCGGACCGGCCCAGCCGACGCAGGAGCACGGCGAACACCGTAGAGGCCACCACGGCCCGCAGCCCGGCCAGGGTCCACGGCCCCACGCTGTGGCGCAGGGCCCGGCCGAGCACCACGTTTCCCGCCCACAGGGCCGTGGCGACGTTGACCAACAGGTAGGCGAGATAGGGCCGTCCCCGCACCGGGCGCACCTCCTTCCGAAGACGCCACGGTACGCGGGCCGGGACAGCGGTTCAAGTCCGGGCCGGTTCGGGCCGAAGGAGGAGAGCATGCCCCAGTTCCTGGTGGACCCCTGCGACGTGGCGGGCGACCGCGCCCGGGTCCGGGGCTCCGAGTGCCGCCACCTGAAGACCGTCCTCCGGTTGGAGGCCGGCGACGGGGTGACCCTGTTCGACGGCCGGGACCGCAGGTGGACGGGCCGGCTGACCACCGTGGCCGACACCGAAGCCGTGGTGGACGACCTGCGGCCAGAGCCACCCAACGAGCCGCCCGTGGCGGTGGAGTTGCTCCAGGGGGTTCCCAAGGGCGACCGGTGGGAGTGGATCCTGGAGAAGGGGTGCGAGCTGGGGGCGTCCCGGTTCCGGCCCGTCATCACCCGCCGCACCGTGTACCGGCCGCGGGCCGGCCGGCTGGCCGGCCAGCTGGACCGGTGGCACCGCCGGCTGGTGGCCGCGGCCAAGCAGTGCGAGCGGGCCCGGGTGCCCGAGGTGGCGGCCCCCGAACCCCTGGCCGCGGTGCTGGACGGACTCGGTCCGGTCCAGCCAAGCGAACGCCGGGTGGTGTGCGTGGAGCGGCTGGACACCCCGCGCCCCCTGGCCCTGGAACCGGCCGCCCTGGTACGGGTGGCCGTGGGGCCCGAGGGCGGCTGGGCGGACGACGAGCTGGCGGCCCTGGAAGCGGCGGGGTTCACGCCCCTGGGCCTTGGCCCCCGGGTACTCCGGGCCGACACCGCTGCGGTGGCGGCCCTTGTCCGGATCCAGGCTCTGTGGGGAGACCTTGAGGCGGGCCCGGCACCGTGGTAGCGTGCCGGAACACCGGCACCCGCTGCTGAAAGAGCAGCCTGCGACGCCAAAGGACGAGGCTAGAAAAACCGTGTGGCTTGCAAGGTCTCGGCGGGGCCGTCCCCGAGAGGCCGCCGCTGAAAAACCCATGGACGGGGTTTTCGGCATCCTGTTTGAGGAGATCGGCCATGAAGTGCCCCAAGTGCGGTTACACCAGCTTCGACTACCTGGACGAGTGCAAGAAGTGCGGCAAGGACCTGCGCGACGTGCGCTCGGTGCTGCAGATCATCGCCGTGTCACCGGACGACCGGGCAGCGGCCGCGCCCCAGCCTCCAGCGGACGACGGGCTGCCCTCGCCGGTCCAGCCGGCACTGGAGCCCGGAGAAACGCCTGGGGCCGGGCCCGAAGAGGAGATCCTGCCGGACAGGGACCTGGGCGACTCGTTCGGAGACCTGGTGGAGCCCACGGGGTACCAGGACGCCAGCGTCGCCTCGGACGCGGACGAGCCACCTCCCGCGTTCGGCGCAGACCCCGGTGGTGAGGACGACGACCTCTTGGACCTGGACTTCGGAGACCTGTTCGGCGACGCGGACAAGAAGGACGAGGCCTGACGGCCAGCCCGGCGGCAGAACCCGGTGCATCAAAGCGCCCCGGCGGTCCCTGCCGCCGGGGCGCTTTGATCTGTTTTGGGGCAGAACGCTGCGCTTACCCCGTTTTGAACCGGGCCACGAGCTGGCGCAACTGGTCCGCCCTGCGGGACAGGTCGTCGGTGGTGGTCGAAATCTCCACTGCAGCGGCCGAGTTCTGGTCCACGCCCCGGGCGATCTGGTCGGCGTTGCTCGCCACCTCCTGGATCGTGGCGGCCAGTTCCTCGGTGGCCACCGCGATCTGGCGGGTCTGCCCGGCCGCCTCGGTCACCGCCCGCTCGATGTGGCCCACGGCCTGCCCGGCCGCCTCCCCCAGCTCTTGGCCGCGGGCCGCGCCTTCCCGGCCTTTCTCCATGGCGGCCACCGACATCTTGGCCTCCTCCTGCATGGCTGCGATCGTGTCGCCGATCTCCTGGGTGGCCCGGACGGTCTTCTCGGCGAGCTTGCGGACCTCGTCGGCCACCACGGCGAAGCCCCGGCCGTGCTCCCCGGCCCGGGCCGCTTCGATCGCCGCGTTCAAGGCCAGCAGGTTGGTCTGGTCCGCGATGTCCTGGATCACCTCGATCACCATGTTGATCTGCTGGGACCGCTCGCCCAGCGCTTCCACCTGGGCGGCCGCCTCCCGGACCAGCTTGGCGATCTCCTCCATCGCGTTCACCGCCGCTGAGATCACCTCGCTTCCCTCTGTCGCGGCCCGGGCCGCTTCCTCTGCCGAGCCGTTCACCCGGGTCCCTGTCCGGGCCATCTCCTCCACCGTGGCGCTCATCTCCTCGGTGGCCGTGGCCACGGCCTGGGCCTGGGTGGAGGTCTGCTCGTTGGCACTGGCCATCTGGGTCGTGGTGGCGGACAGTTCCTCGGCCGCAGCCGCGAGCCCCACGCTGACATCCTTGACCTGGCCGACGATCCCGGCCGTGTTCTCCACGAACCGGTTGAACAGCTCGGCCAGCTCCTGGAGTTCGTCCCCGGAAGATACGGCGAGCCGCCGGGTCAGATCGCCCTCGCCCTCGGCGATGTCCCGGAGCATCCCGATCACTCCGGACAGGTGCCGGGCGATGCGGGACACGTTGAACCACGCGATCGCGAGCACGATCACGACCGACAGGGCGCCGCCGGCCCACAGCGCCCGGCGCGAGCCGGCCACGAGTTCGGCGAACGACGACTCCACCGCCGAAACCAGCCTTGCCGAGACTTTTTGCTGTTTCTCTTCGACCCCCTTGAGCTGTCCGGACACCTGCGCCACCCGGGCCCGGGTCTCGGTCTCGTCCAGGCACAGGACGAGGCGGCCCACGGTCTCGCCGTCCGAGGTCACAGCCCGTTCGACGAGACGGAGGTTGTCGTTGCCTGCCGACGCTGCGATCACCGCCGCGGGCTTGCGTTTCTTGCCGTTCTCGTCCCGGAGCAACCCCTGGAGGACGGGTTTTTCCTTGTCGAAGTACCGGGTGAGGGCCCGGCCCTTGACGTTGAAGTACACGGCGTACGCCACCCCCGGGTTCTGGCTGGCCGCTCTGACCAACCCCAACAGGGCTGCGTAGTCCCGGCCCAGGATCGGGTTGGCGCCCACCAGGGCCATCAGATCCGCGATCGCGTCCCCGCCCTCGGCCACCTGTCGGGCCAGGGCGTCGCCCACTTCCGCTTCCACCTCAACCAGCGCCGTCCGCAGTTCGTCGCCGGTTGTTTGGAGCGTGACAGAGATATGGCGGCTGGTGGCGGCGAGTTTGCGGCCCTGGAGCGAGCCCACCAGAAAGGTGGTGGCGAACGCCGACACCACCAGGGCCATGAGGAGCGATCCCAGGAGCTTGCCCCGGATCGATCGCGGCAGGACGGTTGGTCTGAACATTCTTTTCCTCCCCCTGGACTTCTTCGCCTTCCCGCGCTCCTACCGGGCGAACGCCCCCACCCCGAGCGTCTGCTGCAGTGTCTTCACCGGCCCGTAGTCCAGCGGGTCGGTCCACCCGACCACCTTGGCCGCCTTGGCCGCTTTGTCCCCGGGCCGCATCTCCTTGAGCGCGGCCGCAACCTTCCGGACCAGGTCCGCGGGTGTTCCCTTCACCTTGGCGAACGGCCACTCGGGGTACAGGGCGGTGCTGCACACGAACGGAAACCCCGGGTGGTCCTGCGGGTTCAGTATCTTCACGTCTTCCATCGCGATCGCACCGGCGGCCTCCATCCGCTCCAGGGTGTCGGTGCGCACCGTGCCCGCGTCAGCCTCGCCGTTGATCACGGCAAGCACCACGTTGTCGTGCTTGCCGCCGAACGCCACCTCGGCGAAGGCTTTGAACGGGTCGATCCCGGCGTCCTTGAACACCTTGTACGCCATCTGCCATCCGCCGAACGACGACTCCTTCACCGCCATGAACGTGCGGCCCTTCAGGTCGCCCAGGCCGTTGATGTCGTCGTTCTCGGCCGAGGTGAAGATCACACCGCCGAACGACCTGAGGGGCTTGCCCTGGCGTGAGTTGATCATCGTGGCCACGGCCTCCGCGCCGTACTTCACCTGGGCGGTCACGAACATGGACGAGTTCACCAGAAAAAAGTCCACCTTGCCGTTCTCCACGGCCGGGAACACGTCGTCGAAGTCCAGGGGCACGATCTCGAACGCGTGGCCCGGGACCTTGCCGTCCAGGTACGCGGCGGTGGGACCCCACTTCTTCACGGCCTTGGCAGCGCCGTTCTTGGCCAGGACCCCGATCTTCACGGCGCCAGAGGCCCAGGCCGGGCCAACAGACAGGGACACGACAGCGACGAACAACAGGCCGACGGCTCGGGTGCAGCGCATTGCGATCCTCCCCGGTTTTCAGGAAACACGGCTGGCAATCTCCGGCGACCCTGAGCTTTTGGCCGCCTTGCCCTGATCGTCCCCCTCCCCCGAATCCTTGAAAAAACACTCTCCGACAGCCCAGGCGAACCCTCTCGCCTGGCCGGGCCGTTGTGCGCGCCCCGCTTGTAGGTTTCCCAGCCGGCGGCGAACATCTCGGCAACGGTGGCACTGGCGTTCAACCGGTGACGACGGGAAGCCGGACGGCTGGGCGACGACGGACACCGACGGAACGGTTCGGGTGCCCTTGACATCGCACCGGTCAGGGCCATTATGGGAGACGCATTTTCCGAAACCGCCATCTGAAACGACGAAGGAGGAAACACCATGGCCAGCCTGAAAGGCACCCGGACCGAGAAGAACATTCTCACGGCTTTCTGCGGCGAGTCCCAGGCCCGCAACCGGTACACGTACTTCGCGAGCCAGGCCAAGAAGGAGGGGTTCGTCCAGATCTCGGCGATCTTCCAGGAGACCGCAGACCAGGAGAGGGAGCACGCCAAGCGGCTGTTCAAGCTCCTGGAGGGCGGCGAGGTGGAGGTACAGGCCGCGTTTCCGGCCGGGGTGATCGGCACCACCCGGGAGAACTTGCTGGCCGCGGCCGCGGGCGAGAACCACGAGCACACCGAGATGTACCCCGAGTTCGCCAAGGTGGCCCGGGAAGAGGGGTTCGACGCGATCGCGGACATCTTCCTGGCGATCGCGGTGGCCGAGAAGCAGCACGAGAAGCGCTACCGGGACCTGGCCGCCAACATCGAGGCCGGCCGGGTGTTCAAGCGGGACGAGCCCACCGTTTGGCGGTGCCGCAACTGCGGGTACCTGCACGAGGGCACCGAGGCCCCGGACGAGTGCCCCGCGTGCGCCCACGCCAAGGCCCACTTCGAACTCCTGGGCGAGAACTGGTAGGGGCGGGGCCCAGCGCGTTGCCGGGGAGACCCCTTCGGGGGTCTCCTTTTTTTCGCGCCCGGTACGGGGGTCTCACCCGTGGCCGGGCACGGCCCGAAGCTCGGTGAGCAGCGCATCCACCCCGCCGACGGCCCGCGAGCCGGCCCGCTCCAGGGCCTGGAGGTCGTGCCAGACCGCCCCCCCGGTGAAATCCCTTTCGGGGGTCGGATCCACGAGGAACACGGGGACGCCGCGGGCCAGGGCCGCTTCGGCTAGCACCAGCACCGGCCGGTTGCCCGGCCCCCACGCCACCGGCCCCACGACCACGGCGTCGGCCGCCTGCGCCCGCTCCGTGGCGGCGGCCAGGACGGCCGGGGACACCGGGCAGAACGGCTCTTCCTCCACCGCGTCCACCCCCAGCACCCGGGCCAGGTCCAGGTCGGTGTCCCCCCGGTTCAGGGCCCCGCGCTCACCCGGACACCCGCAAGGGTGAGCCGTCGGAGCAGGGCGGCGCCGCTGCCCCCGCCGCACACCACGTGCACTCGCAGGTCCAGGGGTTGCCGGGGCGACCGCCGGACCACCGGGGTCAACCGGGGCGCCCCCGAGAACGGGTTCGGGTCCACGTGGATCGGCACCCCGAACGCGCGGTGGAGGGCGCCGGGGGTGAGCACCTCGTCCGGCGCGCCCTCGGCCACCGGCTCTCCCGAGCCCGACAGCAGCAGCACGCGGTCCGACAGCTCGCCGGCCAGGTCCAGGTCGTGGGTCACCTGGACGATCGTCCGGGCCTCGTCCCGGTTCAACCGCAGCAGCAGCTCGGCCACCTCGAGCCGGTGCTGGATGTCCAGGTGGCTCGTTGCCTCGTCGAGCAGCAGAAGCGGGCTCTCCTGGGCCAGGGCCCGGGCCAGCACCACCCGCTGGTACTCGCCCCCGCTCAGCTCGGTGACGCGCCGGTCGGCCAGGTCCAGGGTGTCGGTCAGGGCCAGGGCGCGCCGCACCGCGGCCCGATCGTCCCGGGACAGGCCGCCGAGGCCCGGGGAGCGGGCGAACCGGCCCATGGCCACCGCCTCCCACACCGGGTACGGGAACGGCACCGGCGGCGCCTGGGGCACCACGGCCAGCCGGCGGGCCACGGCGCGCCGGCCCAGGCTCCGGACCGGCGCGCCGCCGAGGAGCACCTCGCCCCGGTCCGGCGCCAGCAGCCCCCGCACCAGCCGGAGCAGGGTGGACTTGCCGCACCCGTTCGGACCGAGCACCGAAACGAACGACCCCGCTGCCACGGCGAGGTCGAGGCCCTGGAGCACGGGCCGTTCGCCGTACCCGAACCACAACCCCCGGATGCGGATCACCCGCCCGCCTCCCGGCCCCGCAGCAGGTACAGGAAGAACGGGGCCCCGAACAGCGCGGTGACCACCCCCACCGGCACCTCGGCCGGGGCAAGCACGGTGCGGGCGATCCCGTCGCTCACCAGCAGGAACGCCGCTCCCAGGAGCGCGGACGCCGGCAGCAGGCGCCGGTGCCCCGGCCCCCACAGCATGCGCACCGCGTGGGGCACCACCAGACCCACGAACCCGACCAGCCCGGCCAGGGCCACGGCCGACGCGGTGAGCGCTCCCCCGGCCGCGAACAGGAGCAGCCGGGCCCGGCCCACGTCCAGCCCAAGGTCGGCAGCCACCTCCTCTCCCTGGGTCATCAGGTCCAGGGCCGGGGCCTGGAGCCACAGAGCCGCGAACGCGATCCCGGCCCAGGCGGCCGCGGGACCGAGCAGGCCCGGTGAGGCGCCGGACAGGTCCCCGGCGAGCCAGAACAGGGCGGTGCGGGCCGCGTCGGCCGGCGCGGTCCACAGCAGGAACAGGAGTAGCGCCGAGCAGAAGCTGCCCACCATCACCCCCGACAGGATCAGGGTGTGGGGGGATGCCCGGTGGGCCCGGGCGACCAGGTAGACGAACCCGAGGGCCAGGGCAGCCCCGGCGAACGCGGCGCCGGGCACCACGGCCGGGGCAGCCACCCCCAGGGTGAGGGCGGCCACCGCGCCCAGGGCCGCACCCCCGGACACGCCCAGGATATACGGGTCGGCCAGGGGGTTGCGCAGCAGCCCCTGGAAGGCACTGCCCGCCGCGCCCAGGCTGGCCCCCACCACCGCGGCCAGCGCGGCCCGGGGCAGCCGGATCCGCAGGACGATCGCGGCGTGGGTGGGGTCGGAAACGGGGCGGCCCGTGAGCGCCGCCAGGATCTCGGACCACGGCAGGCGCAGGGATCCGGCCCACAGCGCGAACGCCAGGCCGGCCAGGAGCAGGGCGGGCAGCACCACGGCCCACGACCCCCCGTTGCGGCGGCCGGTCGTGTTCACGGGTTCCTCCCGGCGAACGCGTCCGGGTGGAGCGCCCGGGCCAGGGCCTCCAGGCCCCGGGCGAGACGGGGGCCGGGCCGGTGAATCCAGTCCGACGGGATCTCCACCACCCGGCCGGCGGCCACGGCCCGCAGCTCGGGCCACTGGAAGAACAGCCGGCGCGGGGCCGGGTCGCCCGGGTGGGGGGAGACCACGATCACCTCTGGGTCCGCCCCCAGCAGGGACTCGGGCCCCCAGGTGGGGTACCGGCCCGCGCCTTCCGGCACCGCGTTCCGGCCGCCCGCCACAGCGATCAGGTCGTCGCCGAGGGTGCCCGGGCCGGCCACCACCAGGGGCCGGACCATGATGCACAGGAGCACCCCGGGCCGGGGTCGTCCCGCCACCCGGGCCCGCACCCTGGAAGCGGTGTCCGCCAGGGCTGCGGCGGCCCGGTCCCCTGCGCCGGCCACGCCGGCCACGCGCCCCACCTGGCGGAGCATCTCGACCGTCCCGTCGAGGCTCCGGGGGTACACCACGAACACCGGGACCGAGAGCGCGTCGAGGCGCTCGATCAGCGACGGCTTGGTGGCGTCGGCCGAGGCGAACACCAAGTCCGGACCGAGCGCCACGATCGCCTCCAGGCTCGGGTCGGCGTACCCGCCCACCTTGGGCTTCGACCGGGCCTCCAAAGGATAGGTGCAGAACCGGGTCACCCCGGCCACGCGGTCCTGGGCGCCCAGGGCGAACAGCACCTCGGTGACGCTGGGCACCAGGGACACGATCCGCCGTGGCCGGTCCGGCACCTCGACCCGGCGGCCGAGCGCATCGGTCCACACGGCACCGGCCGCCAGGCCGGCCCAGAAAACGAGGCAGACCGCGGCCCACCAGGGCCGCGGCCGCCTCCGGGTCGTCTCGTTCATCGCGCCTCCGCCCGGGGAAACCGGCTGGTCATCCGGGAATCTAGCCGAATCCGGGGACGAGCGGAACCCCGGGACGGCCGGCTCCCGGCTCAGAGGAACGCGAATGCGTTGGGGGGCAGGCCCACGTCGATCGGGCCGGTGGTGACCTCGCCGCCCGTGGCGAGGTCGTACACCCGCACGCCCGGCGCGTCCGTGGAGCGGTCGGGCACGAGCAGGTGCCCCAGGCCCGAGTTGCCCAGGCTGGGGATGTACGCTCCGGACAGGCCCAGCGCCCCGGTGCGCGTCCAGGTGTCTGCGTCCCGGTCCGCGACCACCACGTCGTTCTGCCACGACGCGTCCGTCACCACCGCGTACACGCGGTCGGTGCCGGCCAGCGTGAAGTCGCCCACGTCGCCCCCCAGGACCGTCTCGGTCACGAAGAACCCTTCGGCCGCGTAGGTGGCCGGGTCCACGGTCTCGAGCCCGCCGTCCTGGGAGCCCCAGTTGCCGGTTTCGGACACGACGATCTTGCCCGTCGTGGCGTCGTAGTGCATGAACTGGGGGTTGGTGCCGGTGAGCATGATCGGGTCCGCCACGTCCGGCGTGGACGGGTCCGCGTCCACCACCTCGCCCGTGGCCGTGTCGATCACCACCAGGTACGACGCGCCGGTGGGCGCGAACCATGCGTCCCGGTCCAGCCGTTGCACCGCCACGAACAGCTTGCCGCCCACGATCACCATGGGGGAGGCCTCGGGGATGCCGTCGTCGTCGGCGAACGCGCTAAGGTCGACCCGGCCCAGTTCGGTGCCGTCGGCCGGGTTCGCGATCAGCAGGTAGTCTTCGCCGTACAGGCTCACGTACGCCTTGTCCCCGCTCGCGAACGCCATGGCGTGGGGATTCGACCCGTCGCCCGTGCTGAACTGGGTGACGGCGGTGGTCAGATCAGCCCCGTCGAGCACGGTGATGTTCCCGGCGGACCGGTTGATCACGTACACGCGGCCGCCGTAGGACGCCACCGCGTTGTCGCTAGACACGATGTCCGCAGTCTCGCTCGTGTCCGGCGCGACCCACGCGGTGGCGGTGTCCAGGTCCACGGTGGCGTACCCGCCCGTGGAGAAGTCCGTGGTGGTCACGAACACCTTGCCCACCACCACCGCGGGCGTGTCGCCATCGTCGCTCGAGCTGCCACAGCCCGCCGCGGCCAGGGCGAGCCCGGCGGCGGCAGCGGCGCACAGCGCCCGCATCCAACCCGTTCGGTTCTTCCGGTTCATCGCAACCCTCCTTCTTCCGTCGGCCGTAGGGCCGCTCTCACAGTTGGACCCGCACCGTGGCAAAGTAGCTCCGGCCGGGCAGGGGAAATCCCAGGACGTCCGAGATCTGGTTGTCGGTGAGGTTCTTGGCCTCCACGGTCACCGAGACCCTGGGGCCCGCCGCAACGGTGACTCCCAGGTTGTGGAGGGATCGGGCGGAGACCTCCCGGTAGTTGGCCCGGTCCAGGTAGTTGCCGCCGATCCACCGAAACTCGTGGAACACCCGTACCGGCCCCGCGGACAGCTCCGCGCGGTTGAACACCTCGTGCTCGGGCCGGCCCGGGAGCTGGTTGCCCGCGTAGTACGGGATGTCGCTCGTGTCCTCGGTGGCCTGAAACGTGTAGTTCCCGGCCACGGACAGCCGGCGCCACAACGTGCCAGCCCACCGGGCCTCCAGCCCGCGCACCCGGGCGCTCGACAGGTTCTCGGCGCGAATCGTGCGCTGGGAGGTCTGGACGAACAGGATCAGGTCGTCGGTCCAGCTGCCGAACGCGGTGGCCTCCAGGTGCGCGCCGGTCACCCCGGGAAGCCGCCCGTCCCACGACACGCCCAGGTCCGCGTTCACGCCCTTTTCCGGGGCCAGGCCCGGGTTGCCGAGCACCGTTCCCCGGTCGCCGAACAGCTCGGAGAAGATGGGGAACCGGTTGTACCGGCCCGCGTTGGCCCGCAACCGGAGCCCCCGGCCCAGCTCGACTGCGATGCCGCCCTTGACCGTCCAGTACCCGCCGTCGTCCGGCGACCCGGCCGAGGCCCCGATTCCGCCGGCCGTGTCGAACGCGTGGGCCAGGTGATCGTAGAGCACCTGGAGGTCGGCCACGAACCGGTCGTTCCACAGGTACACCCGGTCCTGCGCCCCGGCCTGGACGGTCCGCCGGAGCTGGACGTCGCCCTCGCCGGGCGGGTCGGACAGGTCGTCCTCGGTGCGGGCCCGTTCCTCCCGGTACGCGAGCACCAGGCCCGGCTCGTGGTGCTCCCCCACGGTGGTCTCGAGGAACGCGTCCACCCCCCACGACCACTCGTCGGTGCGGTTGTCCTGCCGGCCGACCCCAATCTCGCCGTCCGGATCGCTGAACTCGGTACGCTGGTCCCGGCGGAACGCGCCCACCTCCAGGCGGGTCGCCCCGCCGGCCAGGTCTCCGATCTCGGCCCGGCCCGTGAGCAGGTTGCGGCGGGTGCGGAGCCGGGCCCGCTCGGACTGGTTCGAGCTGATCCCGGGCACGCCCTCGTCCTTGCGGAAGTGGTCGTTGGACAGGTCCAGCCGCACCCGGCCCCCCGGGGTCCAGGACCCCTTGACCAGGGCGTTCCACTGCTCGAAGTCGTTATTCTTCCGGGTCGTGGTCTCGTCGTCCGAGGGGTTCAGGGGCGTGCCGTTGTCATCCTCGAAAGGGAAGTCCCCGTCGGACGCCAGATACCCTCCCCCCACCACCAGGCCGAACCGGTCGCCCGCCCACGCGCCGTTGGCCCGGGCGTCCACCGTGCCGTACGAGCCGTAGGTGACCGCCGCGTCGGCCGCCGGACCAGCCTCGGCCCGGCGGGTGACGATGTTGATCACCCCGCCGATCGCGGACGCGTGCAGCCGGACCGGCGCCACGCCCCGGTACACCTCGATTCGCTCCACCCCGCCCACGGGCAGGTTGCTCAGGTTCACCACGCCCGACGACGCCCCGTTCACGGGCACCCCGTCCACCAGCACGGCCACCTGCTGGGCCGACGACCCCCGGATCGACGCCGTGGCGAACGACCCCAAGCCCCCGAACCGGCGGACGGTGAGGCCCACCGACTGCTCCAAGAGCTGGGGCACGGTGGCCAGCTGCCGGGCGTGGTCATCCACCCGGATCACGGTGACCGCGGCCGTCCGGTCGTTGGCCCGGACCGGTTCGTCGGCCGGGGCCTCGCCGGACACGACGACCTCGCCGAGCTGGTACGGTCCGGCCGCCCGGGCCGCGGACCACGGGCCCAGGGCCCCCCAGACCGCCAGCAACACCATCGCCCTCGTTCGCATCCGTCCACCGTCCGGGGGCGCACCCGAGAGGTGGGCGCACCCATATGGAAAAGCCCGCACGCCAACGGCGTGCGGGCTTCCCGTATTCGAAGCACCGCCATCTTTCCACGCCCCCCCAAGACCCGAGGGGGGTTTCCGTGGGCGTCCGGCCCGGCAGGTCTTCTGGCTCGCGATTCGTCCTCGGGGCGGCCTTCCCGGCCTCGCTCGGCCAGTGGCGTCGTCGCCCGTCGTCCTCGCTCACAGCGGCGGGTCCGCGGGGGTTTCCGACCCCACTTCCCTTTTCAGCCCGTTCGGGCACCGGCGGACATGGCTTATTCGGTTGTCACGGCCTTACATACACCCCGAGCAAAACCGCTGTCAACGACGGGCTTTTCGTCCCGTACTCAGAACTCGGCGGCGAGCTGGGTGGTGACCTGCGTGCGGCTGTCCACCCCCTCGCCCCAGTCCTCGTCGTACTCGCCGCGCAGCACCTCCGCCGACAGGTTCACCCCCTCCCACGGCGCCCACGACACCACCGCTCCGT
>JAJRUI010000092.1 GCA_024277875.1 Deferrisomatales bacterium | reverse complement strand
TGGCCGATCTTCACCTCGAACACGATCACCACCACGATCTCGTTGGGCGCCACGATCTGCACGAGCTGTGGGCTCGTCTCCCGCCGGTCCAGGTGGAACTCGGTGTGGCCGATCGTCCGCCACACGTCCTGGAGGTCCACGAGGCTCATCCGGATGAACCCCTCGATCAGGGACTGCTCGATCAGGGTGATCTCGCGGTTCATCGTGGGGGTCTCGGACGTGCCGCCCATCAGCTTCTCGATGATCGCGAACACCAGGGTCGGGTTCACTTCGAACGCCATGGTGCCGCCCTGGGGGGCGATCCTGACCACGTTCATGCAAGTGGTCTCGGGCAGGCTCATTAGGAACTCGGCGTAGGACAGCTGGTCCACGCTGAGCAGCACGATGTCGGCGATGGTTCGCAGGTGGGCCGACAGGTTCAGGGCCAGGTTGCGCGCGTACCGTTCGTGCAGGAAGTGCAGGCTCTGGAGGACGTTCTTGGAGATCCGGTTCGGACGCTTGAAATCGTAGCGGCTCGCCCGCTTGCGGTACCGGGTGGGCTGAGGTGGGGGCGGCGCAGCTTTCTCGGCGACTGGGGCGGGCTCGTCCTGGAGCGGGATGCTCTGGAGGAGGGCGTTGACCTCGTCCTGGCTCAGCAGTTCGGACACGACTCGCCTCGCGTACAGTGGTGTTGGGCACGGCGCAAACGGATGCAGTGGCCGGATCGGCGCCCGGAAGAGGAAACTTTAACCTGCGTCCGGCAGCCGCGGAACTCGCAGAAAGAGTGGTTCAGCATCTCGTCAGAACAAGCCCTCCAGCAGTCCCCGCAACCTCAGGATCGCGGCAGAGTGGAGCTGGCTCACCCGCGATTCCGTGACCCCGAGGATTTTGCCCACCTCCTTCATGGTCAGCTCATTGAAGTAGTACAGCTTGACCACCATGCCCTCCTTGCCGGGCAGTTCGTCGATCTGGGAGGCGAGCAGTTCGCGGACCTCCTGTTTCTTCAGGAGTTCGAACGGGCTGTGATCTGGATCGTCGGGGATGTACTCCCCCAGTTCACGGGCTTCCTCGTCGCTGGCGCTCTCGCCACCGGGGCGGTTGAGGGACAGCAGGGACAGCCCGCGGGCCTTGTACAGGAGGCCGTTGAACTCCGCCATGGTGACGCCCATGGCCTCGGCCGCCTCTTCGTAGGTGGCGGGCCGCTTGAGTTCCTGTTCCAGCCTCCGGAACACCTGGGCCAGTTCCCTTTCCCGCCGGCGCATCGAGCGGGGAGCCCAGTCCTGGCGGCGCAGGTAGTCCAGCATCGCCCCACGGATGCGGAACTCGGCGTAGGTCTTGAACTTGACCCCGCGATCCGGGACGAACTTGTCGATCGCATCGATGAGGCCCAGGACGCCGGTGTTGATCAGGTCCTCGACGTCGATGGAAGCGGGAAGCCGGGCGGAGAGGCGCTCGGCGATGTATTTGACGAGGGGCGCGTACTCCTCGATGAGGGCGTCCCTCGATCCTTGTGGATCTCCGCTGGAAATGGCCGTCTCTCCTCGGGTTTTTTGGGAAAACGGGTCCAAGCGGGAGGCGGCGCCCATCCTAGCATCGGGTCTGGGGGGAGTCAATGCGGCCCGCCCCGGGCCCGTTCCGGAAGGCTTGACAACCCGTCCGCTGGCGTACTAGAGTCAAGATCTTCGTAACTATTGGTATACACTCAGGTTTTATGGGACGAATAACACCCAGTGCGGGACAAAACTTTTCCAGATATTGACACTTTGCTTCCAGCGGCCCTGTGGCGCCGTTTCGCGAAGCACCACCGGCGGGCAACCGGCCTGGACGTGTTGGTGCTCGACGGCCGGGGCCGGGTGGTGGCGCCGGCGCCGTCCGGGGCCGGCCTGTGTGCAGGGCTCGGGGCCGAGGCCGGGTGCGAAGGGTTCTACCGGAAGGTGGTCCACCAGGTGGCCGGGGGGGACGAGGTCGCCCTGTTCCGGTGCCCGGCGGGAACGGTGGTGTTCGCGGCACCGGTGGGCCTGGAGGACGCCGGTGGCGAACGGTGGGTGCTGGTCGGGGGGGCGGCCGTTCCCGAGCCCGTTCCCGAGGGGTTGGAGGCCCAGGCCGGCCGCGTCCTGGGGGCCGAAGCGGCCCGGAAACATCTGGGATCCTTGCCGCGCATGGACGCCCGCCGTCTCCAGGGGGCTGGCCTGTTCGCCCGGTTCTGCCTCCAGACTGCGGTGCGGGGGCAGTTGCAGCGGTCCGAGGCGTCCCGGCGCCACAACCAGGTGCTCACCCTGTTCGAGCTGGCTTCCGACCTGGGGCAAGCGTCCGGCGTGCACGAGATCTTCGCCCTGGCCCTCAACACCCTGGGCGTGCTGTTCGAGGTGGGCAGCGCCGCGGTCCTGGTGTACGAGGCCGGGGCGGACACCTACCGGGTGCACACGGCCATGGGGCCTGGGGAGCAGACCCTCCTGTCCTGGTCCGTCAACGGGCTCGGGACGCCGTTGGAGCCCCTTTCCCGCCCCGGCGAGGTGGTCCGTCTCGACGACGCCCACCGGATCGCCCGTCTCGGATTGCCCGAGGAGGTGGACGATGCCGTGGTCTTTTCCCTGGCCTCGGCGGGGCATCCCGCCGGCGCCCTGCTCGTGCTCAACCCGACGTTCGGCCCGGACGACGAGCAGCTGATCCGGGGGTTCGCGACCGAGATCGGGATGGCGGTGGCGGTCCAGCGGCTCCGGGAGGACGCCCGGCGCAAGGCCGAGCAACTCGACGCGGTCCGAACCCTCAGCCGCCAGTTCACCGAGAGCCTGGAACCGGATGCGCTGTTCGGGGTGATCCTCGAAGAGGCCCGAAAGCTCACCGGAGCCCGCAAGGGGAGCCTGATGGTCGCGGCCAACGGCAACGGTTTGCTGACGGTCCGGGCCGTGGCCGGGATGAACGAGCGGGTGGTCGAACGGCTGCGGATCCAGAGTGGGCAGGGAATCGCCGGGACCGTGTTCGCCTCGGGCGATCCGGTTCTGGTCACCAACATCGAACACGACGCCCGGTTCCGCCGTCGCAACCGGCCCCGGTACCACACCAAGAGCTTCCTGTCCCTGCCGATCCGCGTGGACCGGCGGATCCTGGGCGTGTTGAACCTCAGCGACAAGGCCACCGGCGAGGTGTTCTCCGAGGAGGACCTGGACCTGCTGGACGCGATCTCGGCCCAGGCCACCGTGGCGATCGAACGCTCCACCTACTACGCCCAGTCCAGGGAACTGCGCCGGATCTCGATCACCGACCCGCTGACCGGCCTGCTCAACCGGCGCTACTTCCAGGAGCGGTTGGCCGAAGAGGTGGACCGGGCCACCCGGCACGGACACCCCCTGTCCCTGATCATGATCGACATCGACCATTTCAAGCCCTACAACGATGCCAACGGTCATCCGGCCGGGGACAAGGCGCTGGTGCTGCTCGGGCGGGTGCTGCGGGCCAGCATCCGGACGATCGACGTGGTCAGCCGGTACGGCGGCGAGGAGTTCGCCGTGATTCTGCCCGAGACCCGAAAGGTCGAGGCCGCCGAGATCGGGGAACGGATCCGTACCGAGGTCGAGGGGTTGTGCTTTCCCGGGGAGGAGGCGGTGCCCGGCGGCCGCCTGACCGTGTCCCTCGGGGTGGCGGGCTTCCCGGAAGACGCCCGTGACATGAAGAAGCTGATCCACCGGGCCGACCGGGCCCTGTACCAGGCCAAGGAGCAGGGGCGGAACCGGATCGTGGTGTACGGGACCACCAGGACCGCAAAAGACGATTCAACGTCAAAGAAGTCCTGGACCAGGGTCCTTTAGCAGGTTGCGGAAAAGCAGCCTGCCACGCGCCCCACGGAAGGGGCGCCAAATCACGAGGTTTGAAAAACCGAGTGAGTTGAAAGGCCTTGACGATTCCGCGGGAAAGCGGAATCGGACGTTTCGTAGAAGCGCCCAACGGGCGAGCCCCATGGATGGGGCGAGTCACGAGGCCGTCCCCGAGAGGCCGCAGCTGAAAAACCCACGGACGGGGTTCTTTAGGCCTTATTAGTAAAAAACAAATAGTGAAGTCGTGGCCCCCCGGGTGCTCGCCCCCAGGGGGCCGCCATCGTTTTCGGGGCTATGTTCGCTGAATATCGTCGTTTTTGTGTTTGGATATTGACTTCAGGCCTGTTTTTGCTATCGATTTCACGGTCAACGTCACCCGAGGAGGAAGGAGGTGGAGATGTCCCGTCGTCATCGTTGGTTCTGGGTGGTGGTGTGTGCCGTGGCGTTCGTGCCGGGGGTCCCGATTTCCACCTGGGCTGGC
>JAJRUI010000091.1 GCA_024277875.1 Deferrisomatales bacterium | reverse complement strand
GGCCTGGGCGCCGCCCAGAAGAACGCCGAGAAGGCGATCAACATGATCTCCACGGCCGAGGCGTCCCTGGACAAGGTGAACGAACTGCTCCTGAAGATGCGCCAGCTGGCCGTGGACACGGCCAACCTGGGTGTCACCGACCAGCAAATGGCCACGGCCAACCAGAACGAGCTGAACGAGGCGATCGACTCGATCACCCGGATCGGCAACTACACCCAGTTCGGCACCAAGAAGCTGATCGACGGCACGTTCGCCAACGGCGGTTTGGTGTTCCAGGTGGGCGCGGACGGCGGCCAGAACATCGAGGTCAGTCTCGCCGACATGCGCGCCTCGGCCATCGGCAACGCCAACGCCGGCGACAACATCCAGAACGCGACCACCACCCTGACCTCGGCCAACGTGTCGGCCAACGGCATCTACGCCCTGAAGACAGCCGGCGTGCTGAGCAACGGCGGCGTGGCCGGTGCGACGAGCGGCGCAAACATCATCGCCGACACGATCCGCGTGATCGACCAGGCGATCGACACCGTGTCGGAACAGCGGGGCAAGCTCGGCGCGATCCAGGCCGACAACCTCCAGGTGAACCTGGACAGTCTCCGGGTGGCTTTCGAGAACCTGCAGGCGGCCGAGTCCACCATCCGGGACACCGACATGACCAAGGAGATGGCCGAGTTCACCAAGTACCAGATCATGCTCCAGGCGGGCACCTCGATGCTGGCCCAGGCCAACCAGATGCCCCAGACGATCCTGCAGTTGCTCGGTTAGGCGTGACGGGGCGGCGGGCCTTCCGGGGCCCCCGCCCCTTCCCCGCCCGGCCGACCGGTGACGACACCGGCGAGGAGAAAGCCCGATGAACATCCAGGCACTCGAACAGACCGCGATCCGCGGTTCCCCGCCCGCTCCCGAAACAGAGCCGGCAGGGGTGGTCAGGCGGCCGGCCCCCGAACAGGACCGGACGGCCACCAGGACCGCGCAGCCCATTTCCCGGCCGGGCGATGAAGACCCGGCCCAGCCCGGAGGACCGACGAAGCCATCGAAGGAAGACGTGGCCACGGCGGTCTCCGGCCTGAACGCGTTCATGGAGTCCATCGACCGGGACATCGCGTTCGCGTTCCACAAACAGACCCAGCAGCTGATGGTCGAGGTGATCGACCGAAAGACCCACGAGGTGGTCCAGACCTTCCCCCCGGAGGCGCTACTGGACCTCGCGGCGCGGATCGAGGAGATGGTGGGCATGTTCCTCGACGAGCGGACTTGACGCGTATTCCCGCAAGGTTGCGCTGCTTGGCCGCTCCTGCCGGCCTCCCGTTCACCGGAGGGCAAGGTTCTTGCTTTCCCGTTCCGGGAGACGCGACAGGTACCGGCGGACAGAGGGCGGACACGGAGGACAGGTAGATGCCAGGCACCGTCAGCTTCGACGGACTCGCCACCGGGATCAACACCACCGAGACGGTGGACAAGCTGATCGAGGTGGAGAGCCGGCCGAAGATCCTGAAAGAGGCCGAAAAGGTCCGGTACGAGAACCAGAAGGCCGCGTGGCAGGAGGTGGACACCAAGCTCCTGGCCCTGAGGGAGGAGGCCCGCAACCTGTGGCGGTCCACCACCTGGAACACCTACTCGGCCACCAGTTCCAACGCGGGCGTGCTGACGGCCACCGCCTCGTCGTCGGCCCAGCCCGGGGTGTACACGTTCCAGGTCACCCAGTTGGCCCAGAACCACCAGATCGCCAGCGAGTCGTTCGCCGCGACCACGGACACCGTGGGCACCGGCGACCTGACCATCACCGTGGACAGCGCGTCCTTCACGATCACCCTGGACGGCACCCAGTCCCTGTCCGACCTGGCCGACGCGATTAACGCCCAGACCGACGTGGCGGTCTCCGCCTCGGTGGTCAACGACGGTTCCGGGTACCGGCTGCTGCTGTACTCGGACGACTCGGGCGCGGCCAACGCGATCTCGCTCCAGCGCGGCGCCGGGGTCACCATCTTCGACGACGCGACCCTCGGCCAGAACTCGGGCACCGCGTACTACGACGAACTCGAGGCTGCCCAGGACGCGGTGCTCCAGTTCGGATCCGGCGCCGACCCGCTCACGATCTCTTCGGACACGAACACCGTGACCGACCTGGCCACCGGCCTCACCCTGAACCTGCTGTCCGCGAGCCCGGGGACCAACGTCACGATCTCGGTGGCCCGGGACGACTCCGGGATGGGGGAGAAGGTCCAGGCGTTCGTGGACGCCTACAACGACGCGTGGGAGTACATCACCTCGCAAACCGCCTATGACGCCGCCACCGAGACCCGGGGCGTGCTCATGGGCGACCTGACCATCGAGTCCATCAAGAACCGGATCCAGGGCATCCTGATCGACTCGGTGGACACGGGCGGCACCTACAAGACCCTGCGGAGCATCGGGATCTCGCTGGAGGACGACGGCTCCCTGAAGTTCGACTCCGTGACCTTCTCGGAGGCGGCCACCGACGATTTCGAGTCGGTCGAGAGCGTGTTCCGGGCCACCGGCGGGATCAGCGAGCGCCTGAGCGACTACCTCGGGGACCTGACCAACCCGTTCGGGACGATCGACAACAAAGAGGAGGCCCTCACCAACACGATCACCCGGATCCAGGACCGGATTGACGAACTGGAGGAGCGGCTCGAGGCCCGGAGGGAGAGCCTGCTCGAGCAGTTCTACCGGATGGAGTCCGCGGTCAACGAACTCAACGCCGAAGGGGCCTGGCTGACGGACGCCCTGGCCGGCCTGAACTCCAACTGGAAGAGCAACTGACCACCATGGCCGCCCCGCGTCCCCCGTCCTGGCAACGACTCCGTCCCCCCGCTGACCACAAGGAGGTGGTTGGATGACATACACAGGCAACGGCGTCCAGGTTTACGCGCAGACCCAGGTGTCGACAACGCCGAGCCAGCAGCAGCTGATCGTGATGGCGTACGACGGGATCCTGCGCTTCCTCGACAAGGGGCTCAAACACCTAGAAGCCAGGGAGTTCGAGGCCAAGCACGAGGCGCTCACCCGGGCGCGGGACATCATCCGGGAACTCGCGTGCACCCTGAACATGGAGGAAGGCGGGGAGATCGCCCGGAACCTGTGGAACCTTTACTGCTTCTTCATGCGGAAAATCTCGGAGACGAACCTGACCAACGACCCGTCCCACGTGACCGGGATCGTGCCGTCGATCCAGGAACTGCGGTCCGCGTGGGCCGAGTTGGAGATCCCGGAAGACGACGCCCGGGCCCAGGCGATCAACCGCCGGGTGCCGGCGCCCCAGGAGACCGGGCGCCTGAGCGTGACCGGGTAGTCGGCTGCTGAAAAAGCAGCCTACGACGCACCCCATGGACGGGGTGCCAAATCACGAGGTTTGAAAAACCGAGTGATTTTTACGGCCTCGACTGGGCCGCCCCCGAGAGGCCAAAGCTGAAAAACCCACGGACAGGGTTTTTCAGCATCCTGACAGTCCCCGGAACGGAGAGCCGACCGTGGTCGACGAGACCCCTGCCCGTACACCGCGCCCCTCCCCTGTCGAGGCCGTGCTGGCCGCGTTGCTCGAGGCCACCGACGCCGTCCTGGCCGCGGCCCGGGCAGGGGATCCCGACGGGTTGGAGCGGGCGGTCCGCGCCCGGCGGCCCCTGGTCGACCAGTTGTCGGCCCTGGCCCGGTCACCGGAAGCAGGCATGGAGGCCCGGCAGCGGGTGCGGGCCCTGGCCGACCGGGTGGCGGAGCGGGACGCCGAGACGCGGCGGGTCGCTGCCGAGCACCTGGACCAGGCCCGGGCCGCGATCCGGACGGTGAACCGGGGACACCACGCCCTGCGCACGTACCGGGGCCCGCCCGACCCGCTGCCCCGGTTCTCGGACCGGAGGGGGTAGGACGGGGGTCTCAAGAACGGAAAGGGGTCTGACGATAGGTGAAGTGATGGACCACATGTTCCACTCCCAAGGACGGGATGTATGGGTATCTCGGAGTTCAACGTCCACAACGTGCTCCGCACGTACGCGCGCCAGGACCGGCTCGGCAAGGTGCACCGCGCCCAGCCCCGGCCGGCGCAGACGGCCCAGCCCGCCGCCCGGGTGAGCCTGAGCCCCACCGGCCGCAAGGTCCAGTGGCTGGGGCAGCTGGCTGCCGCGGTGGTGGACCGGGCCGAGCCCGGCGTCGAGGGCGAGGCCCGGGCCGAGCGCGTGCGCAGCACCAAGGAGGCACTGCTCCGGCGCCACCAGGCGGAGATCGGCGACAGCCAGGTCTCCCCAGAGGCGTTCGAAGCCAACCTCACCGGGCTGTACCTGGGTTCGTGACCGACGGCCCCGGCCGGACCCGGCCCCTCTCCCCGTGCGGGACAGGGGCTGTTCGTACGTCCGGGAGGCAGCCCCGCTGCGCCGGCCACGCCCGAAACCGTTGACACGGACCGGATCGGAGAGTAAACAGAACGGCATCTACCAGGATGCTGAAAAACCCCTCCGTGGGTTTTTCAGCGCCGGCCTCTCGGGGCGGCCCCATCGAGGCCTCACAAATCATTTGGTTTTTCAAACCTCGTAGTTTGGCACCCCTTCCCTGGGGTGCACCGCAGGCTGCTTTTTCAGCAGCCTGCTACAACCCATCAGCGTTCGCCGGCGCCCTCCGGGGCGATACGGGAAGAGGGGTGAAAATCCCCCGCGGACCCGCCGCTGTGAGCGAGGACGACGGGCCACTCGAGCCACTGGCCGTGCCACCGGCTGGGAAGGCGGCCCCGAGGTCGATTCGCGAGCCAGAAGACCGGCCGGACGGACGCCCCGCACCAACCTCCCCGGGTCCCATGGGAGGGCGGGACACCAGCAACGCGCTTCGAATACGGGAAGCCCGTTCCGGGGAACCGGAGCGGGCTTCGTTCGTGCACGACGACGGAGCGCTCCCGGCCCAAGGGGCCGGGGAAGGACGCGTCCGATGGCAGAACCCGCTGTGCATCCGAAAACGCCCCCCCACCCTCCTCCGGCCGCTGTGGAGGTGCGCGGCCTGGTCAAGTGCTACGGCACGACCAGGGCTGTGGACGGGCTCGACCTCGCCGTGCCAGGGGGCGAGATCTACGGGTTCCTGGGCCCCAACGGCGCCGGAAAGACCACGACCCTCCGGATCCTCGCCGGGGTCACCCGGCCCGACGCCGGTGTGGCCCGGGTGGCCGGGGACGACGTGGCCACGGACCCGGTGGCGGCCAAACGCCACCTGGGAGTGGTGAGCCAGCACGTGAACCTCGACCCCGACCTCACCGTGTTCGAGAGCCTGGAACTCCACGGGATCCTCCACGCCATGCCCAGACCAACCCGCTGGCGCCGGATCGAAGAACTCCTCGCGTTCGCCGGCCTGGCGGACCGGGCGGGGAGCCTGTGCCGCACCCTGTCGGGGGGCCTGAAGCGGCGGCTCACGATCATCCGACCCTTGCTCCACGACCCCCGGATCCTGTTCCTGGACGAACCCACCGCAGGGCTCGACCCGGGCGCCCGGCGGAGGCTGTGGGACC
Source organism: Deferrisomatales bacterium (assembly GCA_024277875.1). Lineage (GTDB taxonomy): Bacteria > Desulfobacterota > Deferrisomatia > Deferrisomatales > Deferrisomataceae > JAJRUI01. Next base: position 48,743 of record JAJRUI010000091.1, on the reverse strand, counting down.
TGATCCGGTCCGTACACCGCCGGGGTGTGACCGTGTTGCTCACCACTCACTACATCGAAGAGGCCGAGTTCCTGTGCCACCGGGTGGGCATCCTGGACAGGGGGCGGCTGATCGAGGAGGGGGGCCCCCGGGACCTGCTGGAGAAGTTGGGCGAGCATGCCGTGGACGTGCCGACCGAGGACGGGACGCGCACCCGGTTCTTCCGGTCCCGGGAGACTGCCCTGGCGTTCCTGAAACGGGCGGGGGCCGGAGCGACCCTGCGCCGGACCAACCTGGAGGACCTGTTCCTCCTGCGCACGGGAAGGCGGGTGGGGCCGTGACCGGGGTCCGCGGGGTGTTGTACCGGGAACTCAGGATCTACCGGCGCAGGTGGCTCAAGCACCTTGCGTCCTACACGGTGTCCCCGCTCCTGTTCCTGGTGGTGTTCGGGTGGGGACTCGGGCGCCACGTGGAACTGGACGGGACCGGGTACCTGGCGTTCATGGTTCCGGGCCTGGTCACGATGGCGGCCATGACCCAGAGCTACGGAACGGCCACGGAGATCAACATCGCCCGGTTCTACTGGCGCATCTTCGAGGAATTCCAGATGGCCCCGGTCCCGGCGTGGCAGATCGCCCTCGGAGAGGTGCTCTACGGCATGCTCCGGGGGTTTGCCGCGGCAGGGGCGGTGATCGTCCTCGCCCGGCTGTTCGGGGTGCGGCTTCCGCTCTCTCCCGCGACGGTGGGCCTCGTGGGCCTGCACACGTTCGCGTTCGCGTCGGCGGCCGTGGCCGCGGCCATGCTGGTGCGCAGCCATGCGGACCAGGGCCACATCAACACGTTCTTTATCGTGCCGATGTCGTTCCTGTGCGGCACCTTCTTCCCGCTCAGCCGGCTGCCCGGTTGGGCCGAGACCGTGGCCTACGCCCTGCCCCTGACCCACTCGAGCCTGGCGATCCGGGCGGCCAGCCTGGGGCGGGCCGTGCCGCTGGCCAACGTGGCCGTGCTGGCCGGGTTCGCCGCTGCCTTTTTCGGACTGGCCGTGTGGAGCGTCAGGAGGGCCACCGCATGACCATCGGCACCCTGTACGGGGTCGGCGTGGGGCCGGGCGACCCCGAGTTGCTCACCTTCCGGGCGGCCCGGGTGCTCCGGGAGGCGGCCGTGGTGTTCGCCCCCACCCAGGCCAGGTCCGGCCGGAGCGTGGCCCTGGAGATCGCAAGGCCCCACCTTCCCCGGGGCGCCGAGGTGGTGTCCGTGGCGTTCACCCACACGTTCGACGGGGTCGAGAGCCGCGACGCCCACCGGCAGGCGGCCCGGGAGGTCGTGGCCGTGCTCCGGCGCCCGGCCTCGGCAGCGTTCCTCACCCTGGGCGACCCGATGACCTACTCCACGTTCACCTACGTCCTGGAGGCGGTGCGGGAACTGGAACCGGCGGCGCCGGCGGTCGTGGTGCCCGGGATCACCTCCTACGCGGCGGCAGCGGCCGAGTCCCTCGAGCCCCTGGCAGAAGGGGACGGGAGCTTCGCGGTGGTGAGCGCGTCCCGGGAGCTTGCTCCGGTGCAACGGGCGCTGGACGCGGTGGACCGGGTGGTGGTGATGAAGCCGTACCGCAACAGCCGGGCGGTGTGCGACCTGCTGGATCGCCGCGGGCTGGAGGACGACACCGTGCTGGCCGCCGACGTCTCCAGGCCCGGCGCCCGCTCGGTGCGCGGAACGGCAGCGGCCCGCCGGCTGGGGTCCCGGTACCTCAGCCTGTTCCTGGTCCGGACCCGGAGGTCCGGCCGGTGAACCCCGACCGGCGCGGCTGGGTGCTGGGTGCCCTGGCCGCCTGCCTGCCCCTGACGCTCCTGTGGGCGGCGAGCGTGGGCAGCTCGGGGCTCGGTGCCGCCGACCTCCTGCGGGCCGGAGCCGAGACGCTCGGACTCGTGCCGGGCCGCCTCGACCCCGTGGAACGCACGATCTTGCTGGACGTGCGCCTGTCCCGGGTGGTCCTGGCCGCCCTGGTCGGGGGGGGGGCTCGCCGCCGCCGGCGTCGTGTTCCAGGGAATCCTCCTGAACCCCCTGGCCGACCCGTACACCGTTGGGGTTTCCTCCGGTGCCGCCCTGGGCGCGAGCGTGGCGATCCTGGCCGGGCTGGGCGGGGACACCGCCCTGGGCCTTGGGCTGTTGCCGCTCAGCGCGTTCGGCGGCGCCCTGCTGGCCCTGGGCGCGGTGCACCTGATGGCGTCATCCCGGGACCTGGGGGGCAGCGCGACCCTGATCCTGGCCGGCATCGTGGTGAGCACCACCCTGCAGGCCGGGATCAGCCTGCTCAAGAGCCTCAACGAAGAGAGCGTCTCGTCGATCGTGTTCTGGATCATGGGCAGCTTCTCAGGCCGGGGCTGGGGCCACGTGGTGTTCTGCCTGCCCTACGTGGCCGTCGGCCTGGGCGCGGCGCTGTGGTTCGGCCGGGAGCTGGACCTGCTGGCGCTGGGGGACGACGCCGCCCGGCAACTGGGCGTGGACGCGCCCCGGGTACGCCGGCGGCTGCTGGTGGCCGCATCGGTCCTGACGGGCGCGTGCGTGGCCGTGAGCGGCGTGATCGGGTTCGTGGGCCTGGTCGTGCCCCACCTGCTGCGGATGGTCCTGGGCCCGGGCCACCGGCGGCTCCTGGCGGGTTCCGTGCTGGCCGGCGGGATCCTCCTTGCCCTAGCCGACGCCCTGGCCCGGACGGTGCTGCCCGGCGGCGAGGAACTGCCCGTGGGGGTGGTCACCGCCCTGCTGGGAGGCCCGTTCTTCTGCTACCTGCTGCGGCTCGACCCCCTGGGCCGACGGGCAGGACCGGGATGATCCGGGTCCGGGGCCTGTGGGCCGGGTACGGCGCGGGACCGGTGCTCCGGGGGGTGGACCTCGACATCCCCGACGGCGGGTTCGTCGGCGTGCTGGGGCCCAACGCGTGCGGCAAGTCCACCCTGGTCCGGGTCCTGTCCGGCGTGCTGGCCCCGTCCCGGGGAGAGGTACGGATCGCCGGACTCGACCCGGCGACGGCCGTGCCACGGGCCCTGGCCCGGTCCGTGGCGACCGTGCCCCAGTCCACCGGGATCCCGTTCCCGTTCACCGGGTTCGAAGTGGTGCTCATGGGCCGGTACCCCCGCCTCGGCCGGTTCGGCCGGGCCGGGCCGGCCGACCGCGAGGCCGCGGACCGGGCCATGGCCGACACCGACACCCGGGGGCTGGCCGAACGGCTGGTGACCCAGGTGTCCGGGGGCGAGCGCCAGCGGCTGGTCCTGGCGCGCGCCCTGGCCCAGCAGGCCCGAATCCTGCTCCTGGACGAAGCCACGGCCGCGATGGACGTGCACCGCAAGATCGACGCGTTCGACCTGCTGGCCCGCCACAACCGGGAGGGCACCACGGTCCTGGCCGTGATGCACGACCTGAACCTCGCCGCCCTGTACTGCCGCGACCTGGTGTTCATGAAGGAAGGGAAGATCGTGGCAGGGGGCCCGGTGGGCCGGGTGTTCCGGGCCGACGTGGTCGAGGCGGTGTACGAAACCCCGGTGGAGGTGTTTGTCCACCCCACCACCGGAAGGCCCCACGCGGTGTTCCTGCCCCGGAGCCCGCGAGCGCCGGACGCCTGACCGCGTCCCCACACGAGGACCAGACGCCCCATGTGCCGACGGACTGTCCTGACCGCCACGATCATCTGCGCCGTCCTGGTTGCAACGGCCGCCAGGCCCGTCCGGGCGGGGTGCATCGACGACGACACCGGAACCCGTGTGTGCCTCGACCGGCCCGCCCGGCGGGTGGTCTCCCTGTACGGCGCGTTCACCGAACTGGCGTGGGAGATGGGGGCGACGGAGGTGTTCGTCGCCCGCACCAAGAACGACGTCACGATCCCGGCACTCCAGGACCTGCCCACCGTGGGGTCGGGCCTTCGGCCCAACGTCGAATACCTGCTCGCCCTCCGGCCCGACCTGGTGATCGGACGAGCCGGGCGGGCTGGAAGCCGGGCACTGGAACCCCTGCGGGCCCGGGGGGTCCGGGTGGCCGCGTTCGACCCCAGGGGTTTCGACGACCTGGCCGACACGATCCGGCGCCTGGGCGTGCTGCTGGGCCGCGACCGCGGCGCCCTGGCCCTGTGGGACCGGATCCGGGAGGAGCTCGAAACGGTGCGGGCCCGGGTGGGAGCGGTGGACCGGCCGCTCAAGGTGGTGTTCGAGGTCCGGAGCAGTTCCCTCACGGTGGCCGGCCGGTCCAGCCTGGTGTCCGAGTTGATCCGGGTCGCCGGTGGGGTGAATCCGGTCAGGGTGGACAAGAAACTGGTGCGCCTGGACGTGGAGGCCCTGCTCCGGCTGGACCCGGACGTGTACGTGGTGCAGGAGGGGCCCATGAACCGCAACCCGGCCCCCCCGGCCGACCGCCCCCACCTGCGGGTCCTCCGGGCCGTGCGGGCCGGCAGAGTGCTGGTGGTGAACGAACTCGAGTTCTCCCGTCCGGGTCCCCGGGTCGGGAAGGCCGCGGAAACGCTCAGCCGGTTCCTGTACCCGGAGCGGTGGTAGGAGGGCGGGGCCGGCCCGGGGTCAGCCGTCCTCCCACTCGGCCAGGACCCGCTGGTATTCGGCCGAGGTCTTCACTTTCTTGCACCTCCCCCCCTTTGCCCCCTTGATGCGCGCCTCGCACTCCGGCCAGTTGTCGTGTACCGCAACGAGGCCGTCCGCGAGGCTCACGTACAGGGGGAACGCCCGGCACGCCTCCCCGGTGGCGTCCCGGCCGGACGGAATCCAGCTGCCGTCCCCGGACCTCAATTGGGGGGGCGAGCCCCGGGCAAACCCGTTGGCGATCTCGTCGCACCGCTCGTTGAACGCGTGGCCCGCGTGGCCCCGCACGTGTTCCCACGTGACCGGCCGGTCGGGGCGGGAACACAACCGGTCCAGGGCCTCCCACAGGTCCCGGTTGAGGACCTCCCCGCCGTCGGCCTTGCGCCATCCCCGCCGCTTCCACCCGTGGATCCACCTGGAGATCCCGTCCAGCAGGTACCGGGAGTCGGTGACCACGTGGACCCGTTCTCCGGGCCCGGCCCGGCTGAGCCCCTCCACCGCCGCGCGCATCTCCATCCGGTTGTTGGTGGTGGGAGCCTCGGCCCCGCCGTACTCTTCCACCCGGCCATCCCGGACGACGATCGCGGCCCACCCACCGGGCCCGGGGTTGCCGATGCAGCTGCCGTCCGTGTAGACCACCACGTCCTTGTTCCGGGGTGTGCCCACCAGTTCGCTCTCCTTCGTTGACACGGGTTTCCCGCCCTTCTACCCTGAACCGGCTCTTTTTTCGAGCCCTTTTCCCCAAGACGAGGGGACAGCGATGGCGTTCGGGTGGTTCGGCAAGAAATCCAGCGGGGACAAGGCCCTGGACAGGGCCCGGAAGCTGGCGGCCCAGGGCCGGTGGGCCGAGGCCCTCTCCTACTACGAAGAGGCGGGCGACGCCGGTGAGGACGCCCGTCGGGGTGCCCGCACCTGCCGGCAGCAGTTGGTGGACGCCAACCTGGACGAGGCCGAGGGGCTCCGCCGGGCCGGCGAACTGGACCGGGCCCGGGAACACATCCTCCTGGCGAGGGACCTGGCCGGAGAGGAGGCCGATCTTCGCGAACGTGCGGACGAGGCCCTGACAGGGCTGGGAGGCGCTCCGCCCCCCTCTCCGGGGGCGGACTCTCCCGAACGGCGGTTCCCGCCCACCTGCGGGTGCGAAGCCCCGTGCGACCCCCCTTCGCCAGAGACCGCCGGAGCACAGCCCCACCCCGAGGATCTGTTCGCGTTCTACCTGGAGACGATGGCCCCCGAGGAACGGGCCGTGCTCGAACCCCTGGACGCCCGGTTCCGGGAGGGGTTCGTGTGGCTGCAGCAGGGGGAGGCCGAACGGGCCCGGCCCATCCTGGAGGAGGTGCTGGCCACGTCACCGGACGCGCCGGGCGTCCAGTATTCCCTGGGCCACTTGCACGCCCTCGAGGGGGACCCCGACGCGGCGGCCGAACGGTTCACCGCGACCCTGGCCCTGGCCCCCGGTTTCGGCCCGGCCGTGCACCACCGGGCCCAGGCCCTGAGGGAAGCCGGGCAGCCCGAACAGGCAGCAGCGGGGCTCGAGACGTGGCTCTCGGACCACCCCGACGACGCCGAGGCGTGGTTCCTGCTGGCCGCCTGCCGGATCGACACCGGCGGGCTCGACAGGGCCGTGGAGGCGGCGGACAACGGGGAACGGCACGCGGACGAGGGGGAGGTGCGCCACTGGATCCTCCGGGCCCGAGCCTTTCGGGACGCCGGGCGGCCGGACGACGCACTGGCCGAACTCCAGGCGGTGGCCGCACGCCGGCCCGACCTGCTGGAGGCGCTGGTCCCCCTGGGCCAGTTGCTCGTGGAAAAGGGGGGGACGGCCGCGGAGCGCGCGGCCGAGGTATTCAAACACTGCCTGCGCCTCGATCCGGACCGGGGCTGGTGGTACCTGCTGCGCCTGGCCGAGGCCTATGCCGCACGGGGGTGGTTGGACGAGGCCAGGGAGGTGCTCGGCCGGGCCCGGGCCGGCCTGCCGGACCGGGACGACGCACGGGCCGACCACGCAGCGGTGGAGGCCCGGCTGGCCGGCCGGTGATCCGGGGTCACCGGGCCAGGGGCAGCCCCTTCCGGTACCACCCGACCACGCCGTCCACGTAGTTGGCCACCCACGGGTAGCCCTGGTCGTCCAGGTACCGGGCCACTGCGGCGCTCCGGGCGCCCGTGGCGCACACCACCACCACCTTGCCGTCCCGGGGGATCTCCCCGAGCCGGGACGGCACCCGGTTCATCGGGATCAGTACCGCGCCCTCGATGTGGCCGCGGGCGTACTCCCCCGGGGTGCGCACGTCCAGGAGGAACACCCCGCCGCCGGCCAGCAGGAACTCGAGGGCCGGCGTGTCCACGTCGTGAACCCCGGCTGCGGCAGGCCGGGCCGACACGGCCAGCCCCACCACCGCGAGCACCAGGCCCAGAAACACCCCCCGTTTCCACCGCGCTCCCATCCGCAGCCTCCGTCCCCCCATCGGTGCGTGGCCCACGGCGGGTTGGATGCTCCCCGGCGGGATCGGTTTCACGCCCTCGGCACCACGCAGATGAACCGCAGTCCCTCGTCGGCAGCGGCACGGAACTGGTGGACGACGTCGGGGGGCACGAACACCACGTCGCCGGCGGCCAGGGTCTCCTCCCGGCCCTGTTCCACGAACGTGCCCCGGCCGGACAGCACGAACACCTCGTGCTCGAACCCGTGGCTGTGATGGGGGCTGTGCCCGCCCGGCGCGACGTCGAACACCCGCATCACGAAGTTGGGCGCGCCCTGGGGTTCGCCGATCACCACGCGCATGGTGACCCCGCTGGCCCCGTCCATTTCCACGGGCACGGCCTCGACCTGGTCCACGGCTCCGATCTTCACGGCGCTCCTCCTGCTTCGTCTGGGGCCGGGCCCCGCACCCCGGCCGCTTGGCTGGCCTCCCCCCCCCGCGGGCGGGGGCCAGCAGGATACCCGGCCCCGTCGCGGCGGTCCAGGCCCCGAACGCCGGTTGCAACGTCCTCCGGGCTCTGGGATACTACGCCTCCCCCGGCACCTTCTGCCGCGCTCGAGGAACCCGATGCCTCCCACCCCCGCCACAGATCCCCTCGTCATCGCCGGACGCACGTTCGGCTCGCGCCTCTTGATGGGCACCGGGAAGTTCTCCGGGCCGCGGGTCATGGCCGACGCCCTGGAGGCGTCGGGAACCGAGATCGTGACCGTGGCCCTGCGACGGGTGGACCTGACCCGGCCCGACGAGGACATCCTCGCCCACGTGGACCGGGAGCGGTACCTGCTGCTCCCCAACACGTCGGGAGCGCGGGACGCGGGCGAGGCCGTTCGGCTGGCCCGGCTGGCGCGGGCGTCCGGCCTGTCCTCCTGGGTCAAGCTGGAGGTGACACCGGACCCCCGGTACCTGCTGCCCGACCCGGTGGAGACCCTGCGCGCCGCCGAGGCACTGGTGGCCGAGGGGTTCACGGTGCTGCCGTATATTGGCGCGGATCCGGTGCTGGCCAAGCACCTGGAGGAGGCGGGCACGGCCACGGTGATGCCCCTGGGGTCGCCCATCGGCTCGGGACGGGGGCTGCGCACCCGGGACGCCGTGGGGATCATCGTGGAGACCTGCCGGGTGCCGGTGGTGGTGGACGCCGGGCTCGGGGTGCCGTCCCACGCCGCCGCTGCCATGGAACTGGGCGCCGACGCGGTGCTGGTGAACACCGCCGTGGCCGTGGCCCGGGACCCGGTGGCCATGGCCGCCGCGTTCCGCAAGGGGGTCGAGGCCGGCAGGCAGGCGTACCTGGCCGGCCGCAGTCCGGTACTGCCCGAAGCCCGGGCCTCGAGCCCGCTCACCGGCTTCCTGCGCGACGAACCATGAGCTTCGACGCGGTCCTTTCGGCCCACCCCCCGGAACGGTTGGCCCAGCGTGCCGAATGCGCCACGGCTGCGGACGTGGAGCGGGCCCTGGCCGGGCCGGCCGTGGACCTGGACGGTTTCCTGGCCCTGATCTCGCCGGCAGCCGCCCCGCACCTGGAGGACCTCGCCGCCCGGGCCCAGGCCGTTACCCGGGAACGCTTCGGCCGGGTGATCCAGCTGTACGCCCCCCTGTACCTGTCCAACGAGTGCACCAACGGCTGCGTGTACTGCGGGTTCAACCGGGCCAACCCGGTCCGGCGGGCCACCTTGACGCCCGAACAGGTGGACGACGAGGCCGGCGCATTGTGGGGAGAGGGTTTCCGAAACGTGCTGCTGGTGTCCGGGGAAGCGCCCCGGGTGGTGTCCCCCGCCTACCTCGAACAGGTGGCCGGCCAGCTCCACCGCCGGTTTGCAAGCGTCGGAATCGAGGTCTATCCCCTGGATGAAGGCGGATACGCCCGCCTGGTGGCTGCCGGCGTGGACAGCCTCACGGTGTACCAGGAGACCTACGACCCGGAGTTGTACGCCCGGGTCCATCCGTCCGGGCCCAAGGCCGACTATCGGTGGCGGCTGGGCGCGCCTGCCCGGGGCGCTGCGGCCGGCATGCGCCGGGTGGGGATCGGTGCCCTGCTGGGCCTCGGCCCGTGGCGGCTGGAGGCAACGGCGGTGGCCCTGCACGCGCTGTGGCTCCAGCGCCGGTACTGGGAGACCCAGGTGTGCGTGTCATTCCCCCGGTTGCGGGCCGCGGCAGGCGGCATCGCCCCGCCCCACCCCGTATCCGACCGGGACCTGGTTCAGCTGGCGTGCGCCCTCCGGCTGCTCCTGCCCGACGCGGGCCTGGTGCTGTCCACCCGCGAGGAGCCCCGGTTCCGGGACGGCCTGGCGCCGGTCTGCATCACCCACATGAGTGCGGGCTCGCGCACCGAACCCGGCGGGTACACCCATCCAGAAGAAGCCGAAGGGCAGTTCCAGGTGGAGGACCGCCGCTCGCCGGCCGAGGTCTCGGCCCGCCTGGCGGGTCTCGGGATCGAACCGGTGTGGAAAGACTGGGACGCGGCGTTCCTGGACCGGGAAGTGGGCGCGTCCGGAGGTGACGGCAAGCCGTGCGCATCGTTGTAAACGGAACCGAGCAGGACGCACCCCGGCCCGGCGCGTCCGTGGCCGACCTGCTGGCCCGGCTGGGAGTGGACGCCGCCACCGTGGTGGTGGAGCGCAATCGGGAGATCGTGGACAGGGACCGCTACGGCCAGGAACGGCTGGCCGAAGGCGACCGGATCGAGATCGTCCGGTTCGTGGGGGGAGGATGACCCGGCCCGGGACCGCTCCGGAGCGCACCCGCGCGATCCGCCGGATGTTCTCCGCCATCGCTCCGACCTACGACCTGCTGAACCGGCTGCTCAGTTTTGGGGTGGACCGGTCGTGGCGGCGCCAGCTGGTGGCGCAGCTGCCCGAGACCCCGCTCCGGGTGCTGGACCTGGCGTGCGGCACCGGGGACGTCTCGCTGGCCGCTGCCCGGGCCCGGCCGGGAGCCCGCGTGTTCGGCGCGGACTTCGCCATGCCGATGCTCCGCGGAGCCGTGCCGAAAATCGCCCGGGCCGGCCTGGACGGCCGCGTCCTCCTGCAGAACGCGTCGGCCGAGGACCTGCCGTACCGGGACGGCGCGTTCGACGCGGTCACCATCGCGTTCGGCATCCGCAACGTGGTGCGCAGGGACCGGGCCCTGGCCGAGATGCTCCGGGTCCTCTGCCCTGGCGGAACCGCTCTCATACTCGACTTCTCGATCCCCCCCAACCCGGTGGTGGCCCGGCTGTACGGGCTGTACTTTAGCCGGGTGCTGCCGTTCCTGGGAGGGGTCGTGTCGGGCGACTTCGACGCGTATCGATACTTGCCCAGGAGCGTCGAGGGGTTCCCGTCGCGAGCCGCGTTCGCCAGGTCGATGGAAGAGGTGGGGTTCGGGGAGGTGTCCTACCGGGACCTCACCCTCGGGGTGGCCACCCTGTACCGGGGGGTCCGGCCGCACGGGCAGGCGCCGGGGATCACTCCTGGGGCCTGAGGCCGCACTCCCGGATCTTGTACAGCAGGGTCTTGTAACTCACGTCCAGGAGCTTGGCCGCCTTGCGCCGGTTCCAGTTGGTCTGCTCGAGCACGGCCGCGATCATCCGGCGTTCGGCCTGGAGCGCGGCGTCCCGGGCGATCTGTTTCAGCGAGATCGGCCCCTCCAGGGCGTCGAAGTCGATCTCGAACGCCTCCGGATCCGGATCGTCCCCCAAGGACGGGGCCGTGGGGGAGACGTCCCGGCTCTTGAACTCCGAGAACAGGAACCGCTCGTCGTCCAGGATCACCAGACGCTTGACCAGGTTCTCCAGCTCCCGCACGTTTCCCGGCCAGTCGTAGGACAGGAAGTAGGCCATGAGCTGGTCCGACACTTCGGTGCGGGCCCGGCCGTACTTTTCCGCGTACTTGTGCAGGAAGTATCGGGTGAGGATCGGGATGTCCTCCCGCCGCTCCCGGAGGGCCGGCGTGCGGATGTTGACCACGTTGAGCCGGTAGTACAGGTCCTCCCGGAACTCCCGGCGTTCCACGCACTCGCGAAGGTCCCGGTTGGTCGCGCACACCACCCGCACGTCCACCCGGACCACCTCGTTGCCGCCCAGCCGGCAGAACTCCCGGTCCTGGAGCACCTGGAGCAACTTCGCCTGCAAAGACAGCGAGATCTCCCCGATCTCGTCCAGGAAGATCGTGCCCCCGTCGGCGTACTCGAACTTGCCCTCCTTGCGTTTCAGGGCCCCGGTAAACGCGCCCTTCTCGTACCCGAACAGCTCGCTCTCCAGGAGGTCGTTGGGCAGGGCGGCGCAGTTGACCTTGACCCACCGCTTCGAGCACCGGGACGAGTTGCGGTGCAGCCTGCGGGCGACCAGTTCCTTGCCCACCCCGCTCTCGCCCTCGATCAACACGGTGACATCGGTGTCGGCGATGTTGTCGAGGAGTTCCTTCATCTGCTGGAGGGGGCGGCTCACCCCGACGATCGGGTCGGCCTCGTCCAGGGTCCGCAGCTGGGAACGCAGGTGGTGGATCTCCTGCACCAGCTGGCGGCGTTCCAGGGCCTTCTCCACGGCGATCTGGAGTTCGTCCACCTCGAACGACTTGTCCACGTAGTCGTACGCACCGGCCTTCATCGCGCGCACCACCGTCGCGGTCTGGCCGACCCCGGAGAGCATGATGATCGGCAGATCCGGGTCCCTCTCCCGCAGGTGGGCCAGGGTCTCCAGCCCGTCCATCTCGGGCATCATGATATCCAGGATCACCACGTCCGGGGACAGGCCGTTCTCCAGGCGGGCCAGGGCCTCCACGCCGCTGGCAGCGGCCTCCACCCGGTACCCGGCCAGGGCCAGCAGGCTGTCCAGGTACTCCCGGATTCCCGGATCGTCGTCCACGACCAAAACGGTCGGCTGCTGCGCCATCCCGACTCCCGTTGCGCGATCCCCGGGGCTGCCCCGGGCGTGGTACCGCAGATCCCTTTACGGCCACCCTCCGGAAAATCTTTTGGAACTTTTTTGCCCTCACCCCCGGTCGCAGCCGGGTGCCTGGAAACCCATCTTAACAAATCCTGGGAAGAAGCTCTCCTCCCGGCGGATCCACCAGCCTTCGCCCCCCCAACGGGGTCCGGGCAACCACCCGGGGCGGTCCGGCCGACACCTGCCCGATCCGGACCGCCCCGGCGCCCAGCGGGTGGCTCCGGAGCCTGGCCAGGGCCGCATCGGCCGCGTCCTCGGGAATCACCACCAGCGCCCTTCCCTCGTTGGCCACGTGCAACGGATCATAACCCAACAGGTCGCACGCGCCAGCCACCGCGGGCAGCACCGGCACCGCGTCCTCCTGGATCTCGATCTCGACACCGGACTGGACGGCGACCTCGTTCAGGGCCCCGGCCACGCCGCCACGGGTGGGGTCCCGCAGCACGTGCACCGGCACACCGGCGTCGAGCACCGCGGCCACCAGCCCCCACAGCGGTGCCACGTCGCTCTCGATCCGGGTCGAGAACCCGACCCCCTCCCGCCGGGACAGCACCGCGATCCCGTGGCGCCCCACGTCACCGGTCAGGAGCACCGCGTCTCCCGGCCGGGCCCCGCCCCCCGTGATCTCCCGGCCGTCGGCCACCCAGCCCACCCCGGCCGTGTTCACGAACGGCCCGCACCCGGGCCCCACCACCTTGGTATCACCGGCCACGATCCGCACGCCTGCTTCCCCGGCCCGCCGGGCCATCGCGTCGGCGATCGCCTCGAGCCCGGCCAGGGGGAATCCCTCGGGAAGGATGAAACCGGCGGTCAGGTAGCGGGGCTCGGCACCCACCATGGACAGGTCGTTCACCGTGCCGCACACCGCCAGGTCGCCCAGGTTGCCGCCGGGGAACCGCCACGGATCCACCACGAACGAGTCGGTGGTCACGGCCAGCCGGCCGGCCGGCACGGCGTCCACCACGGCCGCGTCGTCCTGGCGGTCCAGGATCGGGTTGGAGAACCGGGCGGCGAACACCTCCCGGATCAGGTCGTGGGTCTGCACCCCGCCACCGCCGTGGGCCCGGGTGATCACCTCGGTCACGCTCACGCCTCCCGGTACCGGTGGCGGGCGCCGCACGCGCCCTCCGAACTCACCATGCACGCGCCCACCGGGTTTTCTGGCGTGCATTGCTTCCCGAACAGCGCGCAACCGTCCGGCTCCAGCACGCCCCGGAGCACGTCGGCGCACCGGCATCCCGGCGGTTCCCGGCCGTCGAACGAGACGCCTTCCAGGAACCGGCGGCGGGCGTCCAGGGACGCGAACGCGGGCCGCAGGTCGTACCCGCTGGCAGGCAAGAGCCCCAGCCCGCGCCACCGGGAGTCCACCCGCTGGAACACCCGCTCCAGAACCGCACGGGCAGCCGGGTTCCCGTCCGGGGCCACGGCCCGGGGGTACGCGTTCTCGACCCGGGCCTCGCCAGCCAGCCGCTGGTCCAGCAGAAGGGCCAGGCCGGCGAGCACTTCCGCGGGTTCGAACCCGGCGACCACGCACGGGATGTCGTGCTCGTCCGCCAGGGGGCGGTACCCGCGGGTCCCGAGCACCATGCTCGCGTGGCCCGGGCACAGGAACCCGTCGATTCCCACGTCCGGGTCCTGCACCAGCGCGTCCATGGCCGGCAGGAGCGCCTTGTGGGCTGAGAGCACCGAGAAGTTGTCGACCCGCGCCTCCCGGGCTGCCAGCAGCGTGGCCGCCACGGTTGGAGACGTGGTCTCGAACCCCAACGCGAGGAACACCACTTCCCGGTCCGGCTCGGAACGGGCCACGGCCAGGGCGTCCAGGGCCGAGTACACGACCCGCACGTCCGCCCCCCGGGCGCGCGCTTCGGCCAGCGTGCCGTCGGAGCCGGGCACGCGTACGGCGTCGCCGTAGGTGGCCAACACGACGCCGCACTCCCGCACCAGGAACAGGGCGGCGTCGAACACGTCCACCGGGGTCACACACACCGGGCATCCGGGACCGGACAGGAACCGCACACCGGGCGGCAACAGGCTCCGGAGCCCCAGCCGGGCGATCGCCACGGTGTGGGTGCCGCACACCTCCATCACCGCGGTGGGGGGACCCCGGTACGCCTGGACCCGTTCGAGGAGGCGCGGAGCCGGATCAATCTGCGGGGTCGTCATCGAGCAACTCCCGGAACAGCGCTCGGGTCTCCCGGGCCTCGGCCGGGTCCACCCGGTGCAGGGCGAAACCGGCGTGCACGATGACGAAATCACCGGGGCCCGCGTCCGGCACCAGGGCAAGGGAGATGCTGCGGCGCACGCCACCGAAGTCCACCTCTGCGGTACCGCCGGGGTCCACCGCTATGATCTCACCGGGAATGGCTACGCACATGGCATCTCGGCCCGGCTGTTCGGGCTGGGAAACGGGGAGTCGGCGGGAAACCCGGGAGGGGTGGCGGGTCCGGAGGTCGGACGGCGGGACAGCAGCCCCCCCGGGGGAAACTCGGGAAAAAACGGCTCAGGTATCGACCCGGAACTTCAGCTCCTTGCCGACCTTGAAAAACGGCAGCCTCTTTTCCGGCACGTGGATCTTCTCGCCCGTCTTGGGGTTTCGCCCCACGTACGCGTCGTAGCGTTTGTTCACGAAACTGCCGAAGCCCCGGATCTCGATCCGCTCGTCGGCGAGGATCGCCTCGATGAACGTGTCGAAAAAGGTGTTCACGGCCTCCTTGGCCGCCTTCATGGGAAGGCCGCTTCTCTCGGCGACCGCCTTGATGAGTTCCGACTTGTTCATCCGGGCCTCCCAGGGTCTCCGTTCCTCCGGCGTGGCTGGGGACGGCGTCTGGTGCCCCCGGCAGGACTCGAACCTGCGGCACCAGGATTAGGAATCCTGTGCTCTATCCAGCTGAGCTACGGGGGCCGACTCCGGCCCCGATGCTAGATGGGCCCGTTCGCTAAGTCAAGTACTCTGTTGGACTTACGGCATCGCCCCCCCCCGAGGGCCGTCCCCTTGACGGCGCCCGGGAGTTCCTCTATACGGGTCCGTCCCCCTCGTCTCGCGGAGATCCCATGGTCGACCTGCACACCCACACCCGGTGTTCCGACGGAGCGCTGACCCCGGCAGAACTGGTCGAGTTGGCAGCCCGCAAGGGCCTGTCGGCCGTGGCGATCACCGACCACGACACCGTGGACGGCAACGCCGAAGCCGTGGCCGCCGGGCAAAACGCGTCGATTGCGGTCGTGCCGGGGGTCGAGATCTCCACCCAGTGGGCCGGGGTCACCTTCCACCTGCTCGGCCTCGGCCTGGACCGCACCACCCCCCTGGTGGAAGAACGCTTCCGCTTCCTGGCCGACAGCCGCCGGGAGCGCACGCCCCGGATGCTCCAGAAGCTTCGTGGACTCGGGATCGAGGTGGAGCTGGAAGCGGTCATCCGGGAGGCGGGAGGCGGGGTGGTGGGCCGCCCCCACCTGGCGCGGGTCCTGGTACGGACGGGCGCAGCGCGTTCGGTCCAGGATGCGTTCGACCGGTTCCTGGGCCGGGGGAAAGCCGCGTACGTGGACAAGGCCCGGCTTTCACCCGCCGACGCGTGCGCCGTGATCCACGAGGCCGGCGGGGCAGTGATCCTCGCCCACCCCGGCCTGGTGGAACAGGACCGGCCGGGCCTGCTCCCCGCCCTCCTCGACCACCTCCTGCCCCTGGGCCTCGACGGCCTGGAAGCGTACTACAGCCGCCATTCGCCGGCGCAATCTCGCCGGTACCGCCGGCTGGCGGGGGAGCGCGGACTCATCGTCACCGGCGGCAGCGACTTTAACGACGGGAGAGACGGGGGCCCCGACCTGGGGAGCGGCCTCGGCGACCTCCGGGTGCCCGACGGCTGCTACCGGGCGCTCACTGCCCTGCTCGCCGGCCGGGACGGGTGAACCCGGGCGGACGCCAACCGCCCACCCGTTCCGCAAAAAGGGCAGACCCGCAGCGTGTCCCCCGGGAAACGTCCGCCGCCGAAAAGCCCACGGCCGGCTTTCTCGCAGGATGCCGAAAAGCCCCGGCCACGGGATGAACCGCAGGCTGCTCTTCCGGCAACCGGCTAGAGGGTGTCCTCGAGCAGGAACGTCACCCGCAGCGTGACCCGGTACTCCTCGATCGCCTCGTCCTTGACGCTCGCCCGCCACTCGGTCACGTAGAACCCGGTGATGTTGCGCAGCGTCTTGGCCGCCCGTTCGAACCCCTGCTTCACCGCATCGTCGAACCCCACCTTGGAAGCCGACACCAGTTCGGTCACACGCGCCACAGCCATGTCCGTTCCCTCCTGTCCGACGTTTCGGCCCCTGGGGCGACCCCGTGCCGCCCCGACTCCCCTCCGGTCCCGGCGGTGACCGCCGGAAAGCCGATGAGATGCTGGAAACCTACTCTGCCCCGGCCGGGTGTCAACCCGGCTTGCGCCGGCAGCCCCGGGGATGCCAGAATGCCGGGCAGAGGAGGACGGGCGATGGCACGGATCCGGGTCAACGAACGGGAGGTGGAGGTTCCCACCCCGACCTGCCTGGGCGACGTGGCCGGACGGTACAAGCCGGGTGCGGACCTCCTGATCTACAACGGGTTTCCGGCACCCCCGGAAACGCCGGTGGGGGACGGCGACCGGGTGGTCCTGATCCGCCGAGGAGAACGCCCTTCACCGGACGAACTCGAGGCCCTGCTCGTCTCCCGACACACCCCCGGCGTCCACGCCCGGGTCAAGGCGGCCCGGGTTGGGGTGGCAGGGCTAGGCGGTCTGGGCAGCCAGGTCGCGATCGCGCTGACCCGCACCGGGTTCGGGCAACTGGTGCTCGCCGACTTCGACGTGGTGGAACCGAGCAACCTCAACCGCCAGCAGTATTTCCTGGAACAGATCGGCCAGCTCAAAACCGAGGCCCTGTCCGACACCCTGCACCGGGTCAACCCCTACGTCTCCCTCCAGACCCACGCCGTTCGGCTGACGCCCGAGAACATTCCGGTCCTGTTCGCCGGGTGTACGGTGGTGGTCGAGGCGTTCGACCGGGCCGACCAGAAGGCGATGCTCGCCGAAACGGTCCTCCGGGAGTTGCCGGACACCTGGCTGGTCGCGGCGTCCGGACTGGCCGGGTACGGCCCGTCCGACGCGATACGCTGCCACCGCCTGGGCCCGCGGTTCTTCACGGTCGGCGACCTGCACAGCGAGGCAAGGCCCGGCACCGGCCTGATGGCCCCCAGGGTGGGGGTGGCCGCCCACGCCCAGGCCAACCTGGTCCTGCGGATCGCCCTGGGAGAAGAGACCTGACCCCGCACCCGAAGAAACCCGAGCATGAAGCACCCGCCCTGGGAACCTACGACCTCGCCGTCATCGGCGGGGGGCTCGCCGGGGTCGGGGTTCTCCGGGACGCAGCCCTCCGGGGCCTGTCGTGTGTCCTGTTCGAACAGGCGGACTTCGCCTCGGGGAGCACCTCCAAGACCCCCCGGCTTCTCCACGGGGGCTTCCTCTACCTGGAGCAACGGCGACTCCGGATGGTCATGGCGTGCCTGCGGGAGCGGGACCTGCTGCTGGAACAGGCCGGCCACCTCCTGCGCCCGTTGCCGGTCCTCCTCCCGATCTACCGTTCCGGCCTGCGCAAGCTGTGGAAGCTCCGGGTCGCCATGCGGCTGTACGACGCGATCGGCGTGGACAGTCTCGGCCAGACCCACCGGGTGCTGGGCCGCAGACAGACGCAGGATCTCGCGCCGGAGTTGCCTGCCGAGGGTCTCGAAGGTGCCGGCCTGCTCCACGACCACCTGTTTCCCATGCCCGAACGACTGGTGTTCGAAAACCTGCTTTCCGCCCAGGAACACGGCGCCCGGTGCCTGAACTACCACGAGGTACTCGGGGTCCGGGCGGGGGCGGACGGGCTCGACATCGAGGTCCGGGACGTGCTCGGGGGACGGGTGCTGGGCTGCCGGGCGAGCATGGTGGTGAACGCCACCGGCCCGTGGGCGGACCGCACGCTGTCGCGTTTCGTCCCCGGCCTGCCTGCCCGCGTGCTCCCGACAAAGGGGGTCCACGTCGCGGTCTCGGGCAGCCGGAACTACGCGCTGTTCAGTGAACGGACCGGCGACGGGCAGCTCCGTTTCAGCGTCCCCCTGGCCGGGTTCACCCTGGTGGGCGCCACGTCCTCGCCGTGGGAAGCCGATCCGGCCACGGCCACCCCGGAGCCCCGGGACGTGGACGCGCTCCTGGACGGAGCCCTCCACCTGCGGACCGGGCCAGGGGACACCGTGGCCCTGTGGGCCTACGCCGGTGTCCGGCCGCTTGCGGGACAGCCGGCGGCCGGCGGCCGGACCCTCCTGGATCCCCATCACGTCCTCTACCGGGACGGGAACGGGGGCCGCTTCCTCACCCTGGCCGGCGGCAAGCTCACCACCTACCGGCGTACGGCCGAGGAGATCGTGGACGAGGTGTGCCTCGGCCTGGGCGTCTCCACCGAGTCCCGGACGGATCGCACGCCCCTGTACGGCGGCGGCACCGGGGACCGAACCGTGTTCAGGGAGAGCCTGTGCGAGTGTACCGAGCGGATCCCGAACCTGCCCCGGCGGATCGTGGAGCACCTGGTGGAATTGTACGGACGCAAGTGCTGTCGCGTACTGGACCTGGCCCTGGCCAACCCCGGATGGGAGGAGCCGGTCGCCCCCGGGTACCGGGACTTCCGGGCCCAGATCGTGTACGCGGTGCGCACCGAGCACGCCCGCCGCCTGGACGACGTCATCCTCCGGCGCCTGTCCACGGCGCTGAGCGCCGACCGGGGAACGGCCGCGGCCCGACCCGTGGCCGAAGCGATGGGAGCAGAGTTGGGCTGGGACGCCAGCCGGGTGAGGGAGGAGGTGGAACGGTTCCATGACCTGGTGGCCCGGGAGATCCTGCACGGGCGGCCCGGGGGCGGACCGTGAACCGGTGGGAGGCCGAGCGCGAGGCGTTCCGGAAACTGGCCGGAGCGGCCCGGGCGCCGGTGGCGATCGTGGGCGCGGGCCTGTCGGCCGAAAGCGGGGTCCCCACCTTCCGGGGGCCGGGCGGCCTGTGGCGCTCGCACCGGCCCGAAGAACTCGCCACCCCCGGCGCGTTCCAGCGGGATCCGCGCTTGGTGTGGGAGTGGTACAACTGGCGCCGGGGCCGCGTGGCCCAGGCCACGCCCAACCCCGCCCACCGGTGGCTCGCAGCCTACGAGCGGCAGGTACCGTCGTTTCTGCTGATCACCCAGAACGTGGACGGCCTCCACGGCTTGGCGGGCAGCCGGAACCTGGTGGAGTTCCACGGCAACCTGTGGGTCGTCCGGTGCACCCGGTGCGGCCGGGAACGGGAGGACCGGAGCGTGCCCGTGCCGGTTCCCCCGCGGTGCCCGGACTGCGGCGGCCTGTGCCGTCCCGGCGTGGTGTGGTTCGGCGAGGCGATCCCCCGGGACGCGTTGGCCCGGTCGATCGCCGCGGTCCAGGCGTGCGACCTCCTCCTGGTGCTGGGCACGTCGGCAGTGGTCCACCCGGTGGCGGGACTGCCCGACCTGGCGCCCGAAGCACCACTCGTCGAGATCAACCCGGCATCCACCCCCCTCACCCCGAGGGCGCGGCTGAGCGTGCGGGCTCCCGTGGGGGAGTTCCTGGCACCGTTGCTTGCAGACGGGACGGAAGAAAACGGTTGACGCCGGCACTGGCAGGATGCGGCAAAACCCCGTCCATGGGGCGCGTAGCGGGTTGCTTTTTCCGCAACCTGCTTGAGGATGGCCGGGGCCGGGGAAGGCTCGGCCGGCAACGGGGGGTCACGTGCCCGTGCGGGGAGGCTCTTCGTCGGCCGTGTCTTCGGGCCGGCAGCCCTTCCGGCACACCAGGAAGATGCCCACGAGGACGCCCAACGCCACCAGGATCACGATCTCCAGGAACACGCCCCACCTCCCGCCGTCCCCCGCTTTTCTGGTACTGATGCCGCCGGGCGCCACGGGGTTTCAGCGCTCCACCGATCAGGCAACCACGTTGCCCTCGAACAACGCCGCGACATCCCTTTCGGGATAGCCCAGCTCACCCAGGATCTCGGCCGTGTGTTCCCCGAGGCGGGGCGGCCGGCGCCGCACGGCCGGGGGGGTGCGGTCGAGCCCCACCGGGAACCCGAGGGTGCTCACGGCGCCGCCGGTCGCGATCTCCATCTGCCGCACCAGCCCCCGCTCCCTCCAGTGGGGATCATCGGCCAGTTCACCGAGTTCCATGACCGGCGTCACACAGCAGTCCACCCGAGCCAGGTCTCTGCACCACTCGTCCCGGGTCCGGGTCCGGAACAGGGCACCGAGTTCGTCGAACAGCCGGTCCCGGTCCACACCCCCCGAGAACTGCAGGGGGATCCACTCGGCGTGCCCCAGGGCGGTGCACAGCCGCTCCCAGAACTGGGGCTCCAGCGCCCCCACGGCGAGGAACCGCCCGTCCGCGGTCTCGTACACCGCGTAGCACGGAAACTCCCCCGACAGGTACGGCTCCCCCGCCCCGTCGCCCGCGGTGTGGAACGCCCAGCGGTACACGAGCCACGTGGCCACCCCGTCCACCATGGCCGCGTCCACCACCTGTCCTTCGCCGGTCCGCTGGCGGGCCACCAGGGCCATCAGGATCCCCAGGCACGCGTTGAGGGCCCCGCCCCCCACGTCCGCGACCTGGAACCCGGGGATCACCGGCCGGCCCCGGTCGTCCCGCACGAGCCCCAACGCCCCGGCCACGGCCAGGTAGTTCACGTCGTGCCCGGCCAGGTGGGCGTACGGGCCGGTGCGGCCGTACCCGGTCACCGAGCAGTACACCAGCCGCGGGTTGCGCTTGCGGCACGCGTCCGGCCCGAGGCCCAACCGCTCGGCCACCCCGGGCCGGAACGACTCCACCAGCACGTCCGCCCCGGCCACCAGGTCCAGGACGATGTCCCGGCCCCGGGGCTGTTTCAGGTCCACCGCCACGCTGCGCTTGTTGCGGTTCAGGTTCAGGAAGAACCGGCTCTCCTCCCCTGCGAACGGTGCGAACCCCCGCAGGTAGTCCCCCCGTCCCGGCTCTTCCACCTTGACCACGTCCGCGCCGTAGTCCGCCAGCAACTGGGTGGCGAACGGACCGGGCAACAACCGGGACAGATCCACCACCCGGACCCCTTCCAACGCTCCCAACTCCACCGCAGCTCCTTTCGGGACGTTTTCCGTCCCCGTTTCTGGACACCCCTCCGGACCGGGGTACCCTTACCACACCGCCGTCCGGAAAGGGAGGCGCCTTGACAACAACGACCAAACTAGTCATGGTTAGGCCGGTACCTTTGCCCCAGGAGGAAACCCGATGTGCCAGAGCTATCGCAAACCGTGCGCGTGCGGACAACACACGGCGGAACTGTTTTTCGGGAAGATGGTGCTCGACGAGGCAGCCGTGCGGGGCGTGTACTGTCCCGAGTGCAGCAGCACGGTGGATCTCGACGCCCGGTCCATGGTCGAGGACAACGGCTGGCTGCTGGACCTGGACGTGGAGGTACTCGAGGCGTTCGCGCCCCGGATGGACATGACGCCCGACTCGGTCACCGCTGAAAAGGTGTTCGACGAGGACTACGTAACCTGGGTGGGGTTCAGCCCCGAGGACAACGTCCAGCGCTCCCGGGAACGGGCGGAGATCGAGAAGCGTACCGCCGGGGACGTCAAGTCCCACTTCGAGGCGCTCAAGAGGTGGGCGCTGGAGCGGGAGAAACGGTTCTACGACGAGGGGTGGCGCAAAGCACTGCGAAAAAAAGCCGCCTACGGCGGCTGACCGGATGGAACCGCCGCACCCGGTGCGGGCCGCCCCGTGGGGCGGCCCGCAGTTGCGTGGGCGGTCGAACGCCGGACCGGCCGGCGGCCCCCTGAAGGACGAACGGGCCTTGTCGCCCGCGGTCCCCGGTCGCTGTCCACCTCCCCGCCCTCTTCGCACGATCCCCCACCCCCTGGTTCAGGCCGCCTTCTTTCCCGGTACCTATGGGGGCGATCATCAACCACGCGACGAGGCCGGGGACCCGGGTGCCTGGACCAGATCAAGCGGCTGCTGTCGTTTCCGCCGTCGAACAACCTGGAGGGCCCGCCGTTCGTGGCCAACGACGACCCGGTTGGCCGCAAGGTGCCCGAGATCAACCAGTCCGATCCGGTCAACTTTTTGCTTCGCGGGCTCAAGAACCCGGACCCGCGGACCGATCAAGGGGGATGTTTCCACAAAAACACCCGACAACGGGCAAAAAACAAGGAGGAGATTCATGCGCCGTTTCCCGTCCCTTTTTCCCGTAGGGATCCTGCTTGCCACAGCCGGGGTCCTGCTGTTCTCCCCGGGGGGGGCGCCAGGAAAGGCAGCGATCCGGTACGTGGGATCCTCCACGGTCGGGAAGTTCATCGAGGAAGCTGCAAAGGTCTACCCGGACGCCCAGTTCACCATCAACACCAAGCCGGAAAGCGGGGGGGGGGAAACCGCCACGGCCGCCGGGAAGACGGACCTCGGCGGGGTCGCCCGGGAGGTGAAGGAGAAGATCCTGAAAGCGGGGGTCAAAAAACATCTGATCGGGCGCGACGCGATCGGGGTGTGGGTGAACCGCAAGAATCCGGTTGGTTCGCTGACCCGGGAACAGCTGAAAGGGATCTTCACCGGGAAGATCTCGAACTGGAAGGACGTCGGAGGCCCGGACCTGGCCATCCACGTATACGTCGTCAACCCCCAGTCAGCCACCCGGAAGGTGTTTCGGAAAGTGATCCTCGGCAAAGCCAGATACGCGGGTAAGAACCTCGCGACCGTGCGGCCCGACAAGGCCGTGCTGGACAAGGTGGGGGCCGACCCCCAGGCGATCGGCCAGCTCAGCTTTGCCCTGGCGGTCGGCCACCCGGCCGAAGCCGAGGTGAAGAAGATCGCGATCGGCGACCAGGCGGCTTCGGTCGCTAACCCCGACTATCCCATCACGCGCCCCCTCTACCTGATCACCAAGGGAGAGCCCGTCGGGCCCGTCGCCGACTTCATCGCGTGGGCCCGCTCCGAAGGTGGCCAGTCCATCGTCAAGAAGTACTTCGTGGGGGTGCGCTAGGCGACCCGGTGGGAGACGGCCCTGGCTGGGCCGTCTCCCACACCCCGTCTCGCAGCCGTCCCGGCGACCACGGGGCGGTCCTGCGAACGGGACCCACGTGCACACTATCGTTGGAAACAAGTACGGCCCCGGCCCTGTGGGGATCGGGGAGGACCCGGCCAGGGGCGCCGTGAGAGGAAAGAGCAGATGCGGTTCACGGGTTCCATGAGCATTCGCAGCAGGATCCTCATCCCGACGATCACGATGATCGTCTTGTTCTTGTGCGCCCTAGGCGTCCTGCTCATCTTCCACCAGTGGCGGGTCGTCGAGTCGATCGTCGCTTCCAAGGCGACCACCATCTCCAACCTCATGCAGAAGATCAGCGTCCCGTACTATGAGAACTACGACTACGCCCCGTTGGAGGAGTTCGTCCAGCAGATGACGACGGATCCGGGAATCGCTTTCGCCCGGTACCTGGACGAGGCGGGTGCGCCGATCGCCTCTTCCGGGACAGCACCCGGGGACCTGGAAACCGTGATGGTCCACAAAAGGGAGATCCGGGATACCGAAGACACCGTCCTCGGCCACCTGGAGATCGGGTACGACCAGAGTGTGCTGACCCGAAACCTCCGGAAGGGCATCGGCACGGTCGCAGGGGCGGTCGTGGGCGCCGCGCTCCTGCTCGCCCTGGGAGTGCACGCGATCGTCCGGTCGATCACCCGTCCCATGGAGCACATTGTCTCGACGGTGGCGGACGCGGCGCAGGGGGACTTGACAAAGGAAGTGGCGGTCCGGGGCGGCGGGGAACTCGCGCTCCTGTCCGAAGGCGTGGGCGAGCTGATCTCCTCGCTCCGCCGCGCGTTCCACCGGATCCACGAGACATCCGCTGGCGTCGTCCGCACCGTCTCCCGGTTGCGCGAGGTGTCCAACCGGACGTCCGACGGTGCCAAGAGCCAGTCCGCCCAGACGACCCAGATCGCGGCCGCGGCCGAGCAGATGAGCCAGACCATCTCGGGAGTGGCCCAGAACGCGGAAACGGCCTCACAGATGTCGGACAACGCCCTGGCCATGGCCGAGGAGGGGCGGGCGATCACCGACCAGAGCGTGCGGACGGTCCAGGAGGTTCAGGAAGCCACCGACGAACTGGGGCGGATGGTCGAGAAGCTGGGGACCAGCGTGTCGGAGATCGGCCACATCGTGACGACGATCAACGAGATCGCGGACCAGACGAACCTCCTGGCACTCAACGCGGCCATCGAGGCGGCCCGGGCTGGGGAGCAGGGTCGCGGGTTCGCCGTGGTCGCCGACGAGGTGCGCAAGCTGGCCGAAAAGACCGTCCGGGCCACGGGCGAGATCTCCGCAAAGCTCGGGGGGCTCGAGACCGACTCGGCCGGGACCGCCCGCTCCATGGCCCTGGCCTCCGATCGGGTCAACCAGGCCACGGAGTTCATGGCCAAGCTTCAACAGTCGTTCGGGAGTATCGTGGTGGCCATCTCCCAGGTCCAGAACCAGGCTTCGCAGATCGCGGGGGCGGTGGGTGAACAGGCCCTCGCCGCCGAAAACGTCACGGTGAACGTGGAACAGACGTCCACGATCGCCCAGGAGATGGAGCAACTCTCGGCCGACGTCATGGCCGAAGTGGACAAACTCGCCGTTCTCGCCCAGGGGCTCGACGAGTCCACGGCCGGGTTCCAGACCCAGGGGAACGGGCCCGGCCCGCAGGCAGGCTGAAGCCCCTGCAAGACCGATCTCCCCGGCCCCGGGACCGGCGTGGGCGGCAACCGGCACCGGTTGCCGCCCCCCCATGGGACGGGCAGCCCCCTACCCGGTTCCTTCCGTCCGGACCTCGCACGCCAACGCCCCCACCTCCCCGGCCGGCTTGAGCCACCGCACGCCGTAGGGCTCCAACACCACCGGCAGGACTCCGGACCGGACGTCGGCCCCCCCGGCGCACAGGAGGTCCACCCAGCTGCCGGCACCCGGGGCCAGCTCCGAAACCGGGATCTCGGCCCGGTGGGGGGCCCCCGTCACGTTGGTCAGGGCCAGGACCCGCTCGCTCCCATCCTTGGCGATCCTGAGCACCGCAAAAACCGCCGGGTCGCCCTGGATCACCCGCTGCTCCCCGTCCGGGTGGAACGCCTTCTCGCTCACCCGGGCTGCCGCCACGGCGCCGAGGCGGTCGCGGAGCCGGCTCAGCTTGGAAGCCAGATCGTCCAACTGCGCGACCAGTTGTTCGGCGTCCAGCGCCGCCCGGTTGATGTCGCGTTTGTGGCCGGTGCGCGCCACCACCGACGGGTCGTTCTCGGTGCCCACCACGCCGTGGAAGTACATTCCCGGCACCCCCCGGATCGCCAGGGCCACGCTGCGCGAAGCCACGAACCGCCGAACCTGGAGATCCAGGTCTTCTGTCCCGTCGGACCAGTTGAGCGCGCTCCACCAGGTGGTGTTGATCTCGTAGGGGCTCTCCTGCCCGTCCCCGGTGGACCGGTAGGAGATATAGCCCCCGTGGTCCCGCGCGGCCTCCACCAGGAACGCGATCTCTTCGTCGGGCAGGATGCCCCGGGCCCCCAGCACCCCGATCCCGTCATGGGTGTCCAGGACGTTCAGGTAGCTCGTGGTGTCTGACGGGTACGCCAGCCCGTCGGCCCACACGGCCAGGTGGCTCGCATCACCCCGGTAGAACGCGTGGAGCGTCAGGGGGGGAAGCGCGAAGTTGTACACCATGTGCGCCTCGTCGTGCCCGTCCCCGAAGTAGGACACGTTCTCCTCGTGGGGCACGTTGGTCTCCGTGAGCAGGACCAGGTCGGGTGCCGCCACGTCCACCACGTCCCGCAGCAGCTTGATGATCTGGTGGGTCTGTTCGAGGCTCGCGCAGGTCGTTCCCAGCTCGTCCCACAGGTACGTCACGGCATCCAGGCGCAGGATGTCGGCCCCGCGGCGCGCGTACAGCAGCATCGTGTCGATCGTGCGCAACAGGACGCGCGGGTTCTTGTAGTTCAGGTCCACCTGGTCGGGGGAGAACGTGGTCCACACCCACACCGGCCCGTGGAGCGCGTCGAACCGAGTCAGGATGTCCGACGTCCGGGGCCTCCGGATCAGCCGGCGCTGCTCGGGGGAGATCTCGTCCGGCGAGCGGAACCAGATCACCAGGTCCCGCATCTCCGGGTTGCCGTCGAGGAACTCCTGGAACGCCTCGCTCTCGGCCGACACGTGGTTGAGCACGCCGTCGAACATCAGGTGGAAGTGTTCGCCGATCGCGTCGATGTCCGCCCAGGTACCCAGGGCCGGGTCCACCGACCGGAAGTCGGTGACCGAGAACCCCCGGTCCGACGAGTACGGGAAGAACGGCAGCAGGTGGATCGTGTTGAACAGGCTCCGGAGTCCCGGGCGCTGGAGGAACCCGGCCAGGGTGGCCAGCGGGGACCGGCCCGTGCCGTCGTGTACCAGGTCACCGTAGGTGATCAGCACCAGGTCCTGCTCGGTGAACCGTTCGGTGGGATCCAGCCCGCGGTGCCGTTCGATCAACGCCCCGGGTTTGTGGGCGTGGTGGACCTGCAGGATCCGCCGGAGTTCCGGAAAGATCTCCCGGGCGACGGCGTCCCCGTACAGGTACCGCAGCCTGCCGAGCACCCGTTCCTCGGCGTCGGGCGGGATCTCGAGCAACGGGCGGGTGTAGTCCGGCCGGTCCAGGTACCGAACCCTCTGGCGCCGGACGGCCGCCGGGGAAGGAGCATCGATCATCGGGTTCCCTCCTGGCACGACGGGGCGAGGCCGGTCCGAGGGTACCGCGGGGCTGGACAGGGGCCAAACCGGTCCGGCCGCGTCCCCTCAGCGGCTCTCCCGGCCCTCTGCGGCCGCGAGGTCGTCGGCGATGCCCATGATGTCCATCTCCTTGTCCACCTTCCAGCCCAGGGCCCTGAACAGCCACAGCCGGAACCGGGCGTACACCAGGTACAGGGTGGGCACGACCCCCAGGGTCAGCACCGTGGCCACCAGCAGGCCGAAGATGATCGCCACCGCCATGGATTGCCACCACTGGCTCGACTCGGTGTTGTACTGGTAGGTCAGGTGCAGGAAGTCGATGTTGAGCTTCGCCGCCATGGGGACCAGGCCGAGGATAGTGGTGATCGCGGTGAGCAACACGGGCCTGAACCGGATCATGCCCGCGCTCACCACGGCTTCGCGCACCGACTGGCCCCGCTGCTGGAACTGGCGCACCGCGTCCAGCAAGACGATCGCGTTGTTCACCACGACCCCGGCCAGCGAGATCACCCCGATCCCGCTCATGATGATCCCGAACGGCATCTGGAACACCAGGAGGCCCGTGAACACCCCGATGAACGACAGGAGCACCGAGGTCATCACGATGCCCGGCACCAGAAGCGAGTTGAACTGCACCACCAGCACCAGGGTGATCAGGAACAGGGCCACCACGAACGCTTCGGACAGGAACCGGGTGGACTCGTCCTGCTCCTTGGCTGCGCCGCCGAACCGGTAGGTGATGCCGGGGGGGAACGCGTAGGCAGCGACCCGCTCCTGGAACCGGGCGCGCACGTCGGCGTCGGCACGCACCCACGGCTGGACCTCGGCCCCCACGGTGACCACCCGTTTGCGGTCGTAGTGACGGATCGTCACGGGCCCCGGCACGAGGTCGGCCGACGCCACCGACGCCACGGGCACGGCCCGGCGCAGGGGCGTGGGGATCGGCACGACGGCCAGACGGCCGGTGTCGGCCCGGTACGCCTCGGGCAGGCGCACCACGATGTCCTGCTCGTCATCACCGTGGCCGAAGGTGCCCGTGCGCACCCCGCCCACGCTCATCTGCAGCGCTCCGCCCACGGCCGCCTGGTCCAGCCCGAGCATGCCCGCCCGCACCCGGTCCACGGTCCACTCCAGGGTGGGCTGGGCCGTGGCCGCGTCGTCGGCGGGCTTGGCCACCCCGGTCACCGACGCCATGAGCCGCTTCATGTCCCGGGCCACGGCGGTCATCCGGCCCAGGTCCTCGCCGTAGATGTCGATGGACACCGGCTTGCCCGTGGGCGGCCCCTCCTGGGGCTGGACCACGTCGTACTCGGCCCCGTACAGGGGGTGGGTCACCCGGTTTCCGTCCCGGTCGAGCCCCTTGATCCGGTTGCGGATCTCCACGAGCGTGTCAGTCGTCGGTTCGGTGCGCACCGCCCGGTCCACGAACTCGATCCGGCACACCACCGGGCCCAGCCCCTCCTGGCCGAACCCGCCGGACGCGGTGAGGGCCACGGTGACACTGGCGTGCTTGAGGTTGGCCACGGGCCGGTCGTACCCGCTGCCCGGCCGGCCGAACAACCGGTCCTCCATGGCACGGCTCAGCCGGTCGGACGCCCCCAGGCTGGTGCCTTCCGGCGGGGTGACGCTCGCCATCACCACCTTCGGGTCGATGGACGGGAAGAACTCGGTGCCGTGGCCCGCCACCTTGTACACGGCGAACACCAGGACGAGGAGCACGAACGCGGTGGTCAGGGTCCAGCCCGGCCGATCCAACATGAACTCGAGCATTCGGCCGTACGCCCGCACCGCCGGGTAGGTGGGCCGCTCGGTCTCCGGGTCCACCGCGGCCGAAGAACCGCCCCTTCGTTTCATCACCAGGGCGCACAGGGTGGGGTTGATCACCAGGGCCACGAACAGGGAACTCGTGAGCACAATGATCACGGTCTTGGGCAGGAACGCCATGAACTCGCCCAGGGTCCCGGGCCAGAACACCATGGGCAAGAACGCGACCACGGTGGTGGCGGTGCTCGCGATCACCGGCCAGGCCACCTCTTCGGTACCCCGGATCGCGGCCCGAGCGCGGCTCAGGCCCAGGTTGTAGTGCCGGTAGATGTTCTCCACGATCACGATCGCGTTGTCCACCAGCATGCCGAGGGCGAGGATCAGGGAGTACAGCACCATCATGTTCAGGGTGATGTCCAGGATCCTCAGCACGATGATCGACAGGAGCATCGAGAACGGGATCGCCCACGCCACCAGGAACGCGTTGCGCGCACCCAGGCCCACCAGGATCACCAGAAGCACCAGCACCAGGGACGTGCCGATCCCGTTCTCCAGGTCCCCCACCATGGTGCGCACGTCCTTGGACACGTCCAGGGCCGTGATCACCCGCACCTCGGGGGGCAGGGCCAGGCGCTCGATGGTGGCGCGCACCGCATCCGTGACCGCGAGGATGTTGTCCCCGCTCTTTTTCATCACCTCGATGCTCACCGACTTGCGCGGTGCCACGTACCGGCCCACCGGCCGCTCGCCGTCCCGCCCGGTGAAGTCGTACACCCGGGCCCGGGAGGTCTCGTCCTCGAAGTCGAACCGCACCGACGCCACGTCGCGCATGTAGACCGGCACCCCGCGGGAGGTACGGCCGATCACCAGGCCGAAGATCTCGGCGGGGGACCGGAACTCCCCGGGCACCCGCATGATGATCCGGGTGGTGTCGCCCTCGGCCTCGCCGGCGGACACGTTCCGGTTGGTGCCCCGGAGGACGGCCTCCACCTCCCGGGCGGTGACGCCGTAGTACCGCAGCCGGTCCGGGTCCACCTCGATCCGCACCTGGCGCTCCCGTCCGCCCCGGATACGCACGTCCAGCACCCCGGGGATCCGCTTGAGCTCGTCCTCGATGCGCTCGGCCAGTTCCTTGAGCTGGGACAGGGCCACGTCGTCGGGCCCCACCAGATTGAGGACCATCACCGGAACGTCGCCCGAGAACGAGAACTCCTTGACCACCGGCTCGTCGGCGTCCGGGGGTAGCTCCCCCTTGGCCTTGTCCACCGCGTCCCGCACCCGGGCCAGGGCCACTTCGGTATCCACGTCGGGATCGAACTTCAGGCGGATCACCGACAGGTCGGTGGACGAGGAACTCCTCATCTCCTCGAGCCCCTCCACCCCGTCCAACTCCGTCTCCAGGGGGATCGTGATCGAGGTCTCCACGTCGGTGGGGTTCGCGCCGGTGAGCACCGTGGTCACGTTGACCACCGGGACCTTGACGTCGGGGAAGTACTCCCGCGGCATGGCCAGGTACGAAGCCGTGCCGATCACCACGATGCCCGTGCACAGGACGAGCACCGCCATGAAGTGGCGGATCGAGAACCGGGTGATAATCACGGCTCGCCCCGCTCCAGTCCACCGCCGGACGACAAGAACCGGCCGTCCTCCACCACCACGTTCACGGCCTGGCCCGACACCACGCCCTTCCACCCGGCCACGATCAGCCGGTCGCCCGGGGAAAGGCCGTCCAGGACCAGCACCTCGTCGGCCCGGATCGAGGCGGGAACGATCGACCGGACCGACGCAACCTGCCGGCCCGCCTGCCGCTGCACCACCAGCACCCTGGGGCCGTCATCGGTGACCTGCACCGAGCGGGTCGGGATCACCACCGCATCCTCGTAGGCCAGGTACACGACCTTCCCCCGGGCGATCACGCCCTGGCGCAACACGCCGGCCGGGTTCTCGAAGCGCAGCTGCACCTCGAACGTGTTGCTCTCCGGGTCTGCGGCTTGGGCCACCCGGTACACCTCGGCCGGCAGTTCCAATCCCTCGTACGTTCCGCCCGTCAGCTTGGGCAGGCCTGGGATCACGACCCGGGCCTCCACCGTCCGCTCCGCCCCCGGCCGGGTTCGGGCGATGAACGCGTCCACTGCGGGGTTGGACGGATCGAGGAACGACACGAACCGGTCGGGCACGTCCACAACGGCCCTGAGGAATCGCAGGTCGTACAGCCGCGCCAGCACCTGCCCCGCGGCCACCACTTCACCGGCCTCGACCAGGTGCTCTTCCAGGTACCCGGACACGGGGGCCAGGAGGGTGGCCTTGCGGATCTGGACGCCGATCGACGCCAGGGCCGCGTCGAGTTCGGCCACCGCCTCGGTCGCCTGCCCCCGGGCGGCCTCGGTCTCCCGCACCCGGGCCTCGGCCTCGGACACTGACACCGCGGCCGACGCCAAGGCCTCCCTCGCCCGGGACACCCCCACATCGGCCTGGGTCAACGCGTCACGGGCCGTATCGAGGCGCGCCCGGTCCAGCACGGCCTTGTCCACCAGCTCCTTGGTCCGGTCGAACTCCTTCTGGGCAAGGGTCAGGCTGGACTCGGCCGAGCGCACCTCCAACTCGCGCACCGTCACCTGGCGATGGGCGTTCTCCAGGGCCAGCCGGGCGGCGTCCACAGCAGCCGCGGCCCGGCGGATCTGGATGTCCGCGGTGCGGCGCTTGGCGACCAGTTCGGTCTGTTTGGCGCGAAGGATCGCCGTGTCGAGTTCGGCCACCACGTTGCCTTCGTCCACCCACGCCCCCTCGTCCACGGCCCAGCGGGCCAGACGGCCGCCGAACTCCGGGCTCACCGCGGCCTCCCGGTCTGCCCGGAGGCGTGCCGGCAGGACCAGGGTCTCCCGGTACGGACGGGCGCGCACGGTCTCGATCTCCACGTTCACCAGCTCGGGCTCGGGTTCCGGCGGCTGTTCGGTCTTGTGGAGCACGCCGTACGCGACGACCACGGCGACCAGCCCCAACAGGAACAGTGTGACCAGCCAGGAAACCCCCGAGCGCACCCGGCCCGGATCAGCCATCAGCCCCTCCTTGTCCGCCGTTCCCACCAGGGGGCCGGCGATTCTCGGTGCGGGGCGCGAGCCCCTCCACCAGGATACTCAGCGCCGTTTCCAGGAACCGGTCGTCGATCCCGGGGCCGTCCAGGTCCCGCCCCAACCGGAGCCCCAACCGGTCCCGGGCCTCGTGCCAGTGCTCCACCAGACACCACACCGCAGCCAGAACCAGCGCAGGATCCAGGTCGTCCCGCAGCCGTCCCTGGCGCTGGAGTTCGGCGATCCGGCCGATCACCCGGTCGGGCGCGTCGTGAAGGAACCGCTCGTTGCGGTCTTCGGGCCTGGGCCGGCCGGCCAGCAACCGGCGCCGGTCGGCGCCCCCGGCCAGGAACAGATCGAGCCCTTCCCCCATGCGGACGAAATCGGGATGTTCGCCCAGGAACCGGTGGTACGCCCGCACCGCTTCGGTCACGAACTCCTCGCTGTCGATCGCCGGTTCCACCGCTTCCCGCAGCCGGCCTGCCCACTCGGCCTCGGACCTCTCCAACACGGCCAGGTACAAGGATTCCTTGCTCCCGAAGTGGTGGTGCACCAGGCTGCGGGTCACCCCCGCCCGGTGGGCGATCTGGCGCACCCCCGTTCCGTCGAACCCCTGGCGTGCGAACAGGGACCGCGCCGCAGCCAGGATGCGCTGGCGGGTCGCAGCCGGGTCCCTGCGCGCGACCGGCTGGCACGGGCCCTGCGGTTTTCGGGGCATGAAAAATCCGATTGTTCACAATGGTTGGCCGTTCGGCCAATTGTGGCGCCCCCCGGCCCACCGGTCAAGGGCCGGAAGGCCAAAGGGGGGCACCACGGCCAGGTTTTCGGCTCGTCCGCCCGGCCGGGCAGGTGCTATCCTGTCCGGATGGCTCTCCTTTCCTCTGCCGCACGGGCCACGACGGTTTCCGGCGTCGGCCCCGAACCCCTCGCCGAACTGCAAGCTGCCGTCGGCCCCCTGCACCGATGGT
The DNA here is from genome assembly GCA_024277875.1 of Deferrisomatales bacterium. GTDB lineage: Bacteria > Desulfobacterota > Deferrisomatia > Deferrisomatales > Deferrisomataceae > JAJRUI01. Next base: position 16,200 of record JAJRUI010000091.1, on the reverse strand, counting down.
ACCGGCGCAGCGCCCGGGACCTGCCGTGGCGCAGGAGCCGGGACCCGTACGCGGTGTGGGTGTCCGAAACCATGCTCCAGCAGACCCGGGTGGACACGGCCGTTCCCTACTACGAGCGGTGGATGGCCGCCCTGCCCACGGTGGACGCCCTCGCGCGGGCGGGCGACGAACAGGTGCTCCGGTTGTGGGAGGGGCTCGGCTACTACGCCCGGGCCAGAAACCTGAGCAGGGCCGCGCGCGAGGTTCGGGAGCGGTTCGGCGGCAGGATCCCGGCCGACCCGGACCAGCTGCGCACCCTGCCCGGGGTGGGCGCGTACACGGCCGCAGCGGTGGCGAGCATCGCTTTCGGCCGGGACGTGGCCGCGGTGGATGGCAACGTGCGCCGGGTGCTCGCCCGGCTTGCAGCGGTGGCAGGTCCTGCGCGCCGCCCCCCTGCGTCCCGTACCCTGGAGGCCCTGGCAGCGGCCCTGCTGCCCCCGGGAACCGCGAGGGTCCACAACCAGGCCGTGATGGAACTGGGCGCCCTGGTGTGCACGCCCCGGGACCCGGCCTGCGCCGCGTGTCCCGTGGCCGGACCGTGCCGGGCCCGGGCCGCCGGCCGCCCGGAGGCGTACCCGGAACGTACCCAGAAGAAGACCGTTCCCCACCACCGGGTGGCTGTGGGCATCGTCTGCCGGGACGACGGCCGGGTGTTCATCGACCGGCGGCCCTACGGAGGGTTGCTGGGGGGGCTGTGGGAGTTTCCCGGCGGCAAGATCGAGCCCGGGGAGACGCCGGAGGACGCCCTGCACCGGGAACTGGACGAGGAGTTCGGCCTGCGGGTGGCGGTGGAAGGGGCCCTCGGGCCCGTGCCCCACGCGTACACCCACTTCCGGGTGACCCTGCACCCGTTCCTGTGCCGGTTCGCGTCCATGGTACCCCGGGCCGGAGAAGGCCGGCCGTGGCAGTGGGTCCCCGGCGACGCGTTGGACCGCTACCCCATGCCCCGGGCCAACCGGAAGATCCTGGCCCAACTCCGAACCTCGAACCTTGAACCAGAAAGAAAGAGGTCCCCATGCCCCCCTGGTTCCCCGACCTGATCACGACCCTCCCGAAAGCCGACCTCCCCATGGACGGGATCACCGGCTGGCTCCTGCAGGGTGAGACCCGCCAGGCCGTGTTCTTCGAGATCCCGCCAGGAGCCGAAGTCCCCGAACACAGCCACGGCGCCCAGTGGGGCGTGGTTCTGGACGGGGAGATCGAGCTGACGATCGGGGGGCAGACCCGGGTCTACCGCAAGGGTGACACCTACGAGATCCCGGCCGGCTCTGTTCACGGCGCACGGTGCCCTGCCGGGGCCCGGATCCTGGACCTGTTCGCCGACGCCGACCGGTACCGAGCCCGTGGCTGAACCGGCCGCTCCCCGCCGGGTCCGCACGGCCCTCCTGGTCGCGGCCACGGCGGTGCTCACCGCGCTGCTGTTCGCCGGTGCTCCGAGGCGGCTGTGGGGCCGGTCGGCCCTGCACCTGTGGGACCTGGGGCACGTGGCCCTGTTCTTCTGCGCCGGCGCCCTGGTGGTGCGTTCCCGGCCCCTGATCCGCTGGAACTTCTCGTCCCAGGCCGGCACCGTGCTGGCCAGCGCCGCCGCCCTGGGCGTCCTGACGGAACTCGTCCAGTCCCGGTTCCAGCGCACGCCCGACGTGGGGGACTTCGGCCGGGACATGCTTGGCGCGGCCCTGGCCCTGGCGTTCGTCTCTCCTGCCGCGGGCCGCCTGCCGCGAGCCGCACGGCGGGTGTTGCGCCTCGGGGTGTTCGCGTGGCTGGCGGTACAGATGGTCCCGGCCACGGCCGCCCTCCTGGACGAACACCTGGCCAAACACCAGTTCCCGGTGCTCGCCGACTTCGAGACCCCGCTGGAGGCCGACCGCTGGACGGGAAACGCGGGTTTTTCGGTGACCGGCGACCACCCGCGCAAGGGTCGCCGGGCGCTGCGGGTCCGGCTGGGGACCGAGCAGTACTCCGGCGTGCAACTGGTCCACTTCCCGGGGGACTGGCGGGGTTACCGGGAGCTGGCGTTCAGCGCGTTCAACCCGGCCCCGGAGCCGCTCGTGCTGGTGTGCAAGGTGTTCGACGAGACCCACCGGCAGCGGGGCTCCCCCCTTTCCGACCGGTTCAACCGGCAGATCACCCTGGAGCCGGGGTGGAACGACGTGGAGATCCCCCTGGACGAGATCCGGGCCGCGCCGGCCGACCGGGTCCTGGACCTGGCCCGGGTCGCGAACCTGTCCTGGTTCTCGATCCGCCTGCCCGAACCCCGGACGTTCTACCTGGACGCGGTGGAACTCAGACGGTGAGTCAGAACAGCTCGAGTTGGCCCCGTGAACCCCGGGTCCTGGGTCGGCGGGCGCGCTTGCGAGAGGGGGAGGGGCCGGCCTCCCGGGGCGCTTCGGTCCCTGCGCCCCCGGCGGTGGGCGGCGCCTCGACTGCCGGAGCCGGCTCCAGGGACGGAGCCGCCCCCTCCAGAGCGGCCAGGTCCATCTCCACGGCAGCCAGTAATCCGTCCACCCCCGGGTCCCGGGCCCGCAGCTCCTCGACCCGGCGCGCCGCCATGTGGACCGTGGTGTAGTCCACGCCGAACGCGGTCCCGATCTCCCGGAGCCGGAGGTCCGTGTACCGGCGGGCCAGGTAGATCGCGGCCTTTCGGGCCAGGACACGCTGGAACTTGCCCCGCAGGATCTGATCCGGGGGCAGGCCGGTGTGCTCGGCCACCACCCCGAGCACCGCGTCCAGGGTGAGTCCCCGGCCGGGCGGCGCGAACCCGGGCGCCTCCCGCACGTCCCGGCCCTCCAGGGCCGCCCGCACCCGGTCCCGCAGCGCCTCCCCGCCCAGGACGACCTGGCGCCACACGTGCCGGCCCGGCGGCTCGGGCGGGGTCCGCGCGGACGCTTCGAGGAGCCGGCCGTACGCGGCCCGGCCGCCGGCCAGGCCCAGCACCCGGTCAGTGGTGACGCCGGGCACCGGGGCCGGCGGATCCCCGAACGCCCGGGCGCTGGACCCGGGATGGGCCCACGGGTCCGCCACCGCCCGGCGGCGCACCGGCTCCAGGTGCACGAACACCGACAACCGGAGCAGCCACGGCTCCTCCTCGAACAGGACCGACCGGTACCGGGTCTGGAGCAGGGGGCCCTTGCGTCGGCGGCGCGCGTTCACCGTGGCGGTGTACCCGGCGTTCAGCCGGTGCATCACCCGGGACAGGTTGGCCCGGGGGGTCTCCACCAGCAGGTGGTACCCGGACGGCAGCGCGCACAGGCCGTGGAACACGGCGCCGAACGAAGCGGCCAGCCGGGGCAGCCGGCCGACGAGGTCTTCGAGTTCGTCCTCGTCCCGGTACAGCTTGTGCCGCGGCAGGGTACGCGCGGTGACCCAGTACAGGGCGCCGGGGAACTCCACGCGGACAGGCCGTGCCATGGGAACTCCGGTATGCAGGGGAAACGGACGTCCGTGACCGTAGCCGACTCGGGGGCCGGTCTGCAAGCCGTCACCCCGGCGACCGAAACGCGCTCTTGCACCCCAGGGGCGAGGGGCCTGCCGGAGAGCCGGGCGCGGCCCCGTGACTCGCCCCATCCATGGAGTGCGCAGCAGGTTGCTTTTTCCGCAACCTGCTATCGGTCAGCCCTCACCGTCGTCCTCCACTGCCGGGGCCGCCGGCTGCACCAGCTTGTCCCGAAACGCCTGGATCACGTCGATCGGCACCGGAAACAGGATCGTGTTGGTGTTGCCGGTGGCCACCTCCACCAGGGTCTGCAGGTACCGGAGCTGGATGGCGGACGGCTCGGTGCCGATGGTTCGCGCGGCAGCGGTGAGCTTCTCGGCGGCCTGGTACTCGCCCTCGGCCGCGATGATCTTCGCCCGGCGCTCCCGCTCGGCCTCGGCCTGACGGGCCATGGCCCGCTGCATCTCGGTGGGCAGGTCAATGTGCTTGAGTTCCACGGTGGACACCTTGACCCCCCACGGATCCGTGTGGCGGTCGAGGATCTCCTGGAGTTCCCGGTTGATCTTCTCCCGGTGGGAAAGGAGTTCGTCCAGCTGGGCCTGTCCCGACACGCTCCGCAGGGTGGTCTGGGCCAGCTGGCTCGTGGCGTACAGGTAGTCCTCCACGTCCACGATCGCCCGCATGGGGTCGATCACCCGGAAGTAGACCACCGCGTTGACCTTGATCGACACGTTGTCCTTGGTGATCACGTCCTGGGGCGGCACGTCATGGGCGATCGTGCGCAAGCTCACCTTCACCATCCGGTCCACGAACGGAATCAGGATGATCAGCCCCGGCCCCTTGACCCCGATGGCGCGACCCAGCCGGAACACCACCGCCCGCTGGTATTCCCGCAACACCCGGATCGACGAGATCAGGAACACCACGAGCACGAGTACGAACACCGGTACGTAGTACATGGCACCCTCCTCGAAAAACCAGATCGAGCCCATGAACCCTCCGGGCGAACACTCCCCTTCTGACGGTAAACCTTACCACGTTCCCGCCGGGGGACAACGCCGGGTCACTCGTCGAAAAAACGGCGCAGCCACCATGCCCGGTAGTCCGGCCCCGGTTCGGGCCCTGAAACCGCATCTCCCGGGTCGTCCACCGCAAACCCCCGGGGGTCGGGCCGGGTGAGCACCAGGTACGCGTTGACCACCGCGGTGAACGCGTCGGGATCGCCCCCGAGATCCGGGTGGCGGTCCCGGGCCAGGGCGTGGAACGCCGCCCGGATCTCGTGCCGGTCCGCTTCCGGACCGACCCCGAGCACACGGCGGGCCCTCGCCTTCAACCGGGCGATCTCGGGGTACGGGAAGAACGGGTCGTCCACTGGAGACCCCTTTTCGGGCCGGGCCTACACCCGCTTTGCCAGAGCGGCCCGGGCGATCCGCGTCACGTACACGGTGACCCCGACGGTTGCCACCAGGCCGAGGATCCGGATCGCCCACCGGGCCGGGCCGGCGGGCGCCCCCGTTCCCAGGGACGCGAGGTTCCCGGCCAGGGAACCGATGTACACGTACATCACGGTGCCGGGCATCATCCCGACCCAAGAGGCGAGCAGGTAGTCCCGGAAGGACACCCGGGTGAGGCCGTACGCGTAGTTGAGGAGGTTGAACGGGAACACCGGCGACAGGCGGGTGAGGCCCACGATCTTCCACCCCTCCCGGGCCACGGCGTCGTCGATGGCCTGGAACCGGTCGTTCCCCGAAACCTTGCGGGCCACCCAGCCCCTGGCGAGATACCGGCCCACCAGGAACGCGGCCGTGGCCCCGAGGGTGGACGCCACCGAGACCACCACCGCCCCCTGGACCAGGCCGAACACGGCACCCGCCCCCAGGGTGAGCACGGACCCCGGAAGGAACAGGACGGTGGCCAACACGTACAGGGCCACGAACGCGGCCATACCGGCGGCGCCGTGGCGGTCGATCCACGCCAACGCCTCCCGGAACGCGTCCTGGACGTCAAAAACCACGAACGCGGCGGCGACGACGGCCACCAGGCCGGCGGCCACGGCCGGTTTGCGCCACGGCCGCCCTGCCTTCTCCGCCCCGCCAGTTCCACCCATCGGTTGTTCGCCTTTCCCGGTTTCCGAGCCGCAGGGTGTCGGCCCGTCGGAGAAACCCCAGCCCGGTCCGCCCGGCGGCCGGTTGCTGCAAGCTTACCCCAGCAGCCCGGCAGGGTCGACACCAGGGGGCCACACCTGACAGCCGAACCGGGGCGATCCGCAAGGGCGGGAAGGCGACCGGCTCACAGGAGGGCGTTGAACAGGTAGCCCACGACGAGGATCCCGGCGCCCACGACCGCGACGAACGCACCGATCAGCCGCGGCTTCAGGACCTTGCGCAAGATCACCAACTCGGGCAAAGACAGGGCGATCACGCTCATCATGAACGCCAGCACCGTGCCCAGGGCCGCTCCTTTCGCGAGTAGGGCCTCGACCACCGGGATGATCCCCGCGGCGTTGGCGTACAGGGGCACGCCCAGGACCACCGCCAGGGGCACCGACCACCACGCCTCCCGCCCCATGACCGACGCCATGAAGTTCTCGGGTACGTACCCGTGGATGCCCGCGCCCACTGCGATGCCCAGCACCACGTACGGCCACACCCGCCCAACGATCTCCCGAACGGCCTCGAAGCCCGACCGGACCCGGTCGTCCCACGTGGGCCGGCCGCCGCCACCAGCGTCTGTGACGTCCACCGCGTACACCCAGTCCTCCACATGGCGTTCCAGGCGCAGCCGGCCCATCACCCAGCCGGCCGTGATCGCGACCACCAGGCCCGTGACCAGGTACAGGGCGGCCACCCGCCACCCGAACAGGCCGTACAGGAGCACCAGGGCGATCTCGTTCACCATGGGCGCCGAGATCAGGAACGAGAACGTCACCCCCAGGGGCACCCCTGCGGTCACGAACCCGATGAACAGCGGTACGGCCGAGCACGAGCAGAACGGGGTGACGATGCCCAGGACCGCGGCCAGCGCGTTGCCAACGGACTCCCGGCGGCCGGCCAGGATCGCCCGGGTCCGCTCCGGGGTGAAGAACGTGCGCACGATGCCCACGCCGAACACCACCAGGGCTAGGAGCATCAACACCTTGGGCACCTCGAACGCGAAAAAAACCGTTGCCGAACCCAGGTGGGTCGCCGGGTCGGCCCCGAGCAGCCCGACCGAGAACCACTCGGCAGCGGTTTCCAGGTGGCGGTACAGCCCCCCCCACACCGCCAGCCCGGCCGCCAGCAACGCGATCGTCCGGACCGGGCGGTGCCGGACCGCTCCCGGGGAGCGGGGTTCGGAGGAAAGGGAACAGGCGCAGGGTTCCGGTCTCATGGGAGATCTCCGTCCCCGAAAGCTGGGATCGCGGGGCCACGGGGGTGTGCCCGGGCAGTTCGTGCCGGCCGCGCCCCCGGTGGCAGGTGGAACACCAAACAGCACCATATAACCATACATTCATATAACGGCGCAAAAAAACCCTTCAGCGAACCATCCGGGCGCGTTCCCGCCCCTCCCGGCGAAGCAACTGGTCCACGAGGTCCAGGATCTCGAACACCCGGGGGTCCTTGACCCAGTAGAAGGTCATGGTGCCGTCCTGGCGGGAGTCCAGGATGCCGGCTTTCTTCATCAGGGTCAGGTGCTTCGAGACGTTGGGCTGGCTGCCCCCCACGGCCGGACAGATCCGGCAGACGCATTCCTCGCCGGGCCGGAGGGTCTCCAGGATCGCGATCCGGGTGGGCTGGGCCAGCGCCTTCAACACCTCGGCCCGCCACTGGTTGGCCTTGGGGTCCACGGCGGCTCCTGTCCTCTTTCCGAACTCCATGCGCAAACAGTAATACAGCCCGCCACCGCCGCACAAGTCAGGAGTCAGAAGCCTGGAACCTGGAACCTGAAAATGGTAGACATCTGCGTTGGGTCCGCGCGCAACGGGCCGGCCGGCCACTGCCGGGAAGGGAGGACGACGGTGACGGGATCGATCCTGCATGTGTTCCGGAACTCGCCCCTGGGCGGGGAGACGTTCCGACAGGCGCTGTACTTCGGCAAACGGGTCGGCCTGGAAGTGTGTGTCTACTTCCCTTCGGGCCGGTCGTTCGTCCTGTGCTCGGGGGACGAGGCCATGCACGTGTACCTGGACGAATCGTACCTGTACGACCCGGCGTCGGCCCGGGAGCGGGCGGACCGGATCGCCCGGGAGATGGACGCGGAGTGGACCGAGCAACCCGCCCACGGGAAGACCGCGTCGACCCTGCCGGACCTCCGGGGGCACTGGACGATCTTCTCCCTGCCGCGGTCCATGAACGCCCCCCAGCCCCATCCGTGGATCCCGTCCGCAGTGCTGGGGCCCAAGGTCCGGGCCGTGGTGCGCCTGGCCGACATCCCGGTGCTCCTTCCGGCGGCCTGTTTCCTGCCGTGGGACCGGGTGGAGGTGCTGTACGGGGGGTCGGCTCAGGCGGACAAGGCAGCGGCGTGGGGCGGACACCTGGCCGCTGCGGCCGGCGTCCCCGTCCGGGTGGTGGCGAGCGGCCGGAGCGGCCTCGCCCAGCGAGACCTGGAGGAGAAGTTGGCAGACCTCGACCTGCCCGAAGGGCTGGAGATCGGGCGGGAGTACCACCCCAACCTGACGTTCCGGGAGATCGTGCAGGACCTGCCCAGGACGGCGCTGGTGGTCTTCGGCGCCTACGGCCACTCCGCGTTCCACAAACGGCGGTTCGGGAGCAAGGCGGAACTCGCGTTGCGGTCCCTGCCCCAGAACCTCCTGATGATCGGTCCCCACTGCCCGGGTCCGCACATCTCGATCGAACCGGACGGAAGCCTCCACCTGGCGTAGGCCCCGCCGTGGCTCACCCCTCGGCGAGCACCCCCCGGGTGAACCGGTGCTCTTCCTCCGCCACCCGCCCCATGACGCGACCGACGAACGCGCCGAACATCCGGCCCATGAACCCCGTGTTCATCTGGGCCACGTAGACCGCGCCGTCGTCCCCCTCGTACACCCCGATGCGGCACGGCATGATCCCGGCCAGGCGGCGGAACGCGTCCTCGCCCAACACGTCCCGCGCGTACGGCGGTTTGCACAGGCTGATGATCCGGACCTTGTGGGGCAGTTCGTAACCCGCCTGCACGATGCTGTGTTGCAGATCGTACACCTTGGGGACCGACCACCCTTCCTGCTGGGCGTGGTCCACGATGTGGGCCACCGTGTCTTCCACCGACGCCTTGCTCTTGCGGACGGTCAGCATCAGGCGGGGTGCGAGCAGCCACACGGCAAGACCGGCGATCACCACACCCGCCACCAAACCCAGGACGAACCCCATGGAACACCTCCTCCGTGTGTCAGGGTCGAAACGACCCCGATTGAACGGTTTTTTCAAGACAATCATCGGATGCAGGACGGCTCGGTGGGGTTACAGGACGTCCCGGAGGGACGGGGTCAGGGACGTTGCCGGTGGGCGGCCTCCACGTGCAGTTCGAGGCCGCGGACCGCCACGACGCGGACCGTGGCGCCGGGGGGCAGCTCCTCGTCGGCCCGGGCGATCCACGACTCGCCGTGGACGAACACCCGGCCCGGCCGGTCCGGCCCGACCGGTTCCTGGACCGCGCCCCGTTCGCCCACCAACCCCTCACCCCCGCCCTTCTTGGGCACCCGTTGGGCGGCGAGTCCCTTGCCCACGGCGAACAGGCAGAACGCCACGGTCGCCCCCACCGCCGGGACGAGCACGACCCAACTCAACCGGTGGTACGCCTCGGCGGTCCTGAACAACAGCAGGCTGCCCAGGGTCAGGGCCACCACCCCCCCCACCGTCAGGAGGCCGTAGGAGGTGATCTTCACTTCCAGGAGCAGCAGCACCAGGCCGAGGAGGATCAGCAGGATCCCGGCGTAGTTGAACGGGAGGCTCTGGAGCCCGACGAACGCCAGCACCAGGCACAGGCCCCCGACCACGCCCGGGAAGATGGCGCCGGGGTTGGCGAACTCGAAGAACAAACCGTAGAACCCGAGCATCAGCAGCAGGTACGCCACGTTCGGATCCGACAGCGCCTTGAGCACCCGTTGGCGCAGGCTGAGCGGCACCGGGCGGGCAGTGGCGTGCCGGGTCTCCAGGACCACCTCTGCCGAACCGAACTGGAGCCTGCGGCCGTCCAACTGCCGCAACAGTTCCCCGAGGTCCGAGGCCATGAGGTCCACCACGCCCCGCCCCACGGCTTCGGACGCTGCCAGGCTGTCGCTCTCCAGGACGGCCCGCTCGAACCACGCCGGATCCCGGCCCCGTTTTCGGGCGAGGGCCCGCAGGTACGCGGCAGCGTCCTGCGCGGCCTTGCGAGCCACGGTCTCGTCCGCACCGCCCCCCAGGGGAACCGGGTGGGCCGCACCCAGGTTGGTGGCCGGAGCCATCGCGGCCACGTGGGCGGCGGCCACCACGAACAACCCGGCGCTGGCCGCGCGCGCGCCCGGCGGCCCCACCCACGCCACCACCGGCACCCGGGCCGTCTGGATGCTCCGGACGATCCTCCGCATGGACGCGTCCAGCCCACCCGGGGTATCCACCCGGAGCACCACCACCGGGGCGTCCCCCGGACCGAAGGTACCCAGGGCGTCGGCCACGTACTCCGCCGTCACCGGCCCGATCGGTCCCTCGACGTCGAGGACGGGCACCACTGCGGCGCCCGCGGGCCGGCGCAGCCCCCCGAACACGGCCAGCATCACGGCAGCGCCCAGAGCCAGGGCCCGGCAACAGGCGAAAAACCCCCGAGAACGCATGGGAACAACCATAGCACACCCCCGGACGGTGTCCACGCAACGGCACGCCACAATGGTACGCCGTTTGGCGCGGGCCCGTTTTGCTCTATACTGGTCCGGTCCGACCCCCCGACCCCGTTCCGCACCACGGTTGCGGGACGCAGAGAAAGGAGCCTCCATGGCGGCGATCCTGGGCCGCGTGCGGTTCGCATGGCTCGTACCGATGGTACTGGCCGTCCTGGGAACGGCGGGACCGTCCTCCCACGCGGCGGATCTGCTGAAGGTCGGGCTCCCCGACGAGCCCAAGACGCTCAACGTGTTCCGGGCCAGCGGACGGTGGTCCGGGCGGGTGCTGGCCCTGATGTACCAGCCCCTCCTCGTGCGGGACCCGGAGACCCTGGAACTGATCCCGTGGCTCGCCGCCGAGATGCCCGTGTACGACCCGGAGGCCGTCACCTACACGGTGCGCCTGCGCGAGGCAAACTGGTCGGACGGGTCCCCGGTCACGGCCGGGGACGTCGCGTTCACCGGCCGGGTGATCCGGGAGTTCAAGGTCCCGAAATACTACTCGAAGTGGAAGTTCGTTACCCGGATCGACACCCCGGACGACCGCACCGTGGTATTCCACCTGTCCGGCCCGAAGGCGGTCTTCCTGTCCCGGACCCTGGCCACCCCGATCGTCCCCGCCAAGGAGTGGACCCGGGCGGTCGAGGCCGCCCGGAAAAAGGAAAAGCCCCTCCGCTCCCTGATGAATCACCGGCCAAAAACCCTTTTGAGCAGCGGCCCGTTCGTCCTCAAGGAGTGGCGCAAGGGCGCGTACCTGTACCTCGTGCGCAACGACCGGTTCTTCGGCCGGGGCCAGGAGATCGCGGGCCGGACCCTGGGGCCGCACATCGACGGCATCCTGCTCAAGTTCTTCGGCACCTCGGACGCAGCGATCCTGGCCCTCAAGAAGGGCACCATCGACATGTTCTGGTGGGGGATCCAGCCGGGCTACATCGAGGACCTCGAAAGAGACCCGAACATCCAACTGTACCGGTGCGAACGCAGCGCGCTGTACTACATGGGGTTCAACCTGCGAAAACCCCCGTTCGACGACGTCGCGTTCCGGCGAGCGGTGGCGACACTGGTGGACAAGCAGTTCATCATCCGGCGCATCCTGCAGGGCATGGGCGAGGAGATGGACACCGTGGTCCCGCCGGGGAACCAGCTGTGGTGCTGCCCCGATCCACGCACCTACGGCAAGGGGTTGGGCCGGGCCGACCGGGTGCGCGCGGCGTACCGGCTCCTGAAGGAGGCGGGGTACTCCTGGGACGTGCCCCCGGTGAACGATCGCGGCGAAGTGGTCAAGGGGCGGGGCATCCGGTACCCCGACGGACGGCCGATGCAGCCGTGGACGATCCTGACCCCCCCCACCGACTACGACCCGCTTCGGGCCATGAGCGGCACGATCATCCAGGGGTGGTTGCAAGACCTGGGCATCCCGGCCTCGGCGCGCCCCATGGCGTTCAGCGCACTGCTCCAACAGGTCAAGACCCGCCGCGACTTCGACGCGTTCATCCTGGCCTACGGCTCCCTGTCGCTGGACCCGGACTACCTGCGCAGCTTCTTCCACTCGGACAACGACAAGCCCCGCGGGTGGAACATGAGCGGGTACGTCAACCCCGAGTACGACCGATTGGCCGAAGCGGCTGCGAGCACGATCGATACCCAGGAGCGCAGACGCCTCGTGTGGCAGATGCAGCGGATCGTGGCCGAGGACGTTCCCTACCTGCCCCTGTACAACCCGACCCTGGTCGAGGCGGTGCGCAAGGGGCGGTTCGGGGGCTGGGTGAAGACCCTGGGGGGCATCGGGAACCTGTGGTCGTTCTGCGAACTGAAACCGTTATAGGGCCGGGCGCAGTCCGTCCTGGCCGCGGCGGACGGTGACCGTGGGGCTGTGGCGGTACGCCGCCAGGCGGCTGGTCCAGATCGCTGGCCTGTTCTACGTGATCCTCACGGTGTTGTTCATCGTGTTCCGGCTGGCTCCGGGGGACCCGGTGGAGCGGATGGTCGACCCGTCCATGGATCCAGAGGACGCCGAGGTCCTGATGGCCCAACTCGGCCTCGACCGTCCCGTCGGGGTCCAGTACCTGTACTACCTGAAGAACTTCGTGTCCGGGGACATGGGGATCTCGTTCCACTACGGTGAACCCGTGGCCGAGATCATCGCCGACCGGCTGCCCAACACGGTCCTGCTGTTCACCTCCTCCACGATCCTCGCCGCGGTGGTCGGGGTGCTGCTCGGCAAGCGGGCGTCGTGGAGCAAGGGCCGCTCCACCGACACGGTGCTCACCTTCAGCGCCCTGGCCACCCACACCGTGTTCCTCCCGTGGCTCGCCCTGCTGCTGATCTGGCTGTTCGCCTACCGGCTGGGATGGTTCCCGATCACCGGGATGGTGTCCGAGGACGTGTGGCTTGACCCCGGCGCGACCTGGTGGACCCGGGCCGTGGACGTGGCACACCACATGGTGCTGCCCCTGGCCAGCCTGTTCCTGATCCAGTTCGGCACGTTCCTGCTGGTGATGCGCTCGAGCATGCTGGAGACCCTGAAGGAAGACTACATCCTCACGGCCCGGGCAAAGGGCCTGCCGGAGCGGGTGATCCGCAACCACCACGCAGCCCCCAACGCCGCCCTTCCCGTGCTCACCACCATCGGCCTCAGCCTCGCGTTCTCGATCAACGGGGGCGCGATCACCGAGACCGTGTTCACCTGGCCGGGAATCGGCCGCGAACTGGTGCTGGCCGTCAGCCAGAACGACTACCCGCTGGCCCAGGCGTCGTTCCTGCTGATCGCCGCCGTGGTCCTCCTGGCCAACCTCGTGGTCGACCTGCTGTACGCGGTACTCGACCCCCGGATCCGGTACTGAGGGGCCCGGCATGTCACCCGACGGACGCCACCGCAGCCTCCGCCGCCGCCGCTGGCTCGAGCGGTTCCTGGACGGCTGGGCGATCTACCGCCGCAACCCCCTGGGCTGGATCGGCCTCGGGCTGCTCGCCCTGTTCGCCCTGATGGCGGCAGCCAGTTTCGTCCCCCCGTTGATCGACCCGATGTACCACCCGATGGCCGGGGTGGATCCGGAAATCACGTCGTCGATGGGTCCGAGCCTGCGCCACTGGCTGGGCACCGACTTCATGGGCCGGGACATCTTCAGCCAACTCCTGGCCGGGGCCCGGGTCGCGTTCCTGGTGGGGATCTCGGCCGCGTTCATGAGTGTGGCCGTGGGCACCGCGGTGGGGATCACCTCGGGCTACCTGGGCGGGCTGGCCGACACCCTCCTGATGCGCCTGGCCGACATGGTGATGGTGATGCCCGCGCTGCTGGTGGTCCTCATCCTGGCCGCCCTGTTCGGACAGCTCAACATCTGGACCGTGGTGCTCATCATCGCCCTGTTCCGGTGGCCCGGCGTGGCCCGGGTGATCCGGGCCCAGACCCTGACCCTGAAGCACCGTCCGTTCATCGAGGCGGTCCGTGTTGCGGGTGCGTCCCACCGCAGGATCTTGCTGCGCCACATCCTGCCCAACGTGCTGCCCCTGTCGTTCCTGTACATGACGTTCCGGGTGACCTCGGCGATCATGATCGAAGCCGGTCTGGCGTTCCTCGGGTTCGGGGACTCCACCACCGTCAGCTGGGGCATGATGCTCCAGTGGGTGTGGAAGACCGGCCACATGTTCAAGGCGCCGTACTGGCTGCTGCCGCCTGGCCTGTGCATCTCCCTGATCACCCTGGCGTTCTACTTGCTGGGCCAGGCCATGGAAGAAGTGCTCGACCCGCGGCTTCGAAAAGAGGAAGGGGGGGTGGGTTAGGTGCCGCTGGTGGTGGTGGACGGCCTGACCGTCGGGTACTGGACGGCCGGCGGCATGGCTCCAGCCGTCGAGGACGTCTCGTTCACCCTGGAGAAGGGCGAGTCCCTCGGGCTGGTGGGGGAGTCCGGGTGCGGCAAGACAACCCTCGGAAAGGCGCTGCTCCGCCTCCTGCCGCCCAACGGGCGCGTCCTGGCCGGTGAGATCCGGTTCGACGGGGAGGACCTCCTGGCCAAGACCGAAGCCGAGATGCGCGAGGTCCGGTGGGGGAAGATCGCCATGATCTTCCAGGCGGCCATGAACGCCCTCAACCCGGTCCACCGGGTCGGGGACCAGATCGCCGAGGCGGTCCGCGCCCACGGTCCGGGGCTGGGCCGCGACGCGGTCCGGGAACGGGTGCTCGAACTGTTTCGTCTCGTTGGCATCCCCGAACAGCGGCTCCGCGATTACCCCCACCAGTACAGCGGTGGCATGAAGCAGCGCGCGATCATCGCCATGGCCCTGGCGTGCCGGCCGAAGCTGGTGATCGCGGACGAACCCACCACGGCCCTGGACGTGATCGTCCAGGCCCAGATCCTCGACGAGATCCAGCGCCTTCAGCGCAAGCTGGGGGTCAGCCTGGTGTTCATCTCCCACGACATCGCCGTGGTGGCCGACGTCTGCCACTGGATCGGGGTCATGTACGCCGGCCACCTGGTGGAGCACGGGCCGCGGGACGAGGTGCTGGGGGATCCGGGTCACCCGTACACCAGGGCCCTGCTCGCTTCCTACCCGACCCTGGCCGGCCTCCGGCGGGCGCTCGAGCCGATCCCGGGGGAATTGCCCAACCTCCTCGACATGCCCCCTGGCTGCCGGTTTTCGGGCCGGTGTTCCCGGTCCCGGCCCGAGTGCCGGGACCGGAAACCGGGGTGGTCGGTCCTTTCCCCCTCCCACCGGGTCCTGTGCCCGTGGGCAAAGGAGGACCGGTGAGACGGGGGCGTTCCGACGCCGAGCCGGTGCTGGTGTTCGACCGGGTGGTCAAACGCTACCGCACCCGGGGAAAGGGCTCGGGCCAGGTGGTGGCCCTCGACCAGGTGTCGTTTCAGGTTCAGCCCGGGGAGATCTTCGGGTTGGTCGGGGAAAGCGGGAGCGGCAAGACCACTGCCGGCCGCCTGATCGTTTCGTTGGAAAAACCGGACGGCGGCGCGGTCCGGGTGGCAGGACAGGACCTCGGCCGGCTCGGGCACCGGGCGCTGCGCCGGCACAGCCGCAACGTCCAGATGATCTTCCAGGACCCGTACCAGTCGCTCAACCCCCAGATGTCCGTGTTGGACACCGTGGCCGAACCCCTGGAGATCCACCGGCTGGCAAGGGGAGCGGCGGTCGAAGACCGGGTGTGGCGGGTGATGGAGGAGGTGGGGCTGTCGCCTCCGTGGGACTACGGTCATCGGTTCCCGCACCAACTGAGCGGAGGCCAGCGCCAGCGGGTGGCGATAGCCCGCGCCGTCGTGCTGGAACCCCGTTTCCTGGTCGCGGACGAACCGACCTCGATGCTGGACGCCTCGATCTCGGCCCAGATCTTCAACATCCTCCTGGCCCTTCGCCAAGACCTGGGGGTGTCGATCCTGTTCATCACCCACAGCCTCGCAGCTGCCCGGTACCTGTGCGATCGCATCGGGGTCATCTACCGGGGCAACCTGATGGAGGTCGGGCCAGCGGACGCGGTGATCCGGACCCCCCTCCACCCGTACACGAGAGCCCTCATCGACGCCCTGCCCGCGTTCGGCCGGGACGCTGGCCAGCCGCGATACGACACCCTCCTCCGCGAAGAACGCGCCGGGAGCGAACCGAAGGGCTGTGCGTTTTTCAGTCGGTGCAAGAGAGCCGACCCCTCCCGCTGCGCGCGGGAACGTCCTGCCCTGGTCGGAGACGGCGATCCGCCCCACGCGACGGCCTGTTTCTACCCCGAAGGCGGGGAGCACCGCTTGACGACATGAATTAGAAGACGCCCCCGCAGAAGAGGATCTGCGGGGGCGTCGTTGTGCGAAAAAGCTCGGCGGCGACCTACTCTCCCACCCAGTTTCCCGGGCAGTACCATCGGCGCTGAGGGGCTTAACGGCCGTGTTCGGGATGGGAACGG
>JAJRUI010000090.1 GCA_024277875.1 Deferrisomatales bacterium | reverse complement strand
GCGGCCCTCGGCGAGGCCGTCCGGTCCCGGGCGCCGGCGCCGGCGCGACTGGCCGAGGCCCGCAGGGCCCTGGCCCGGGGGGACTACGCCGCCGCGGCCGAAGCGGCCCGGGCGGCCCGGGGCCTGGATCCGGCCCTGGCCGGGGCGCTCCGGGTGGAGGCCCGGGCCCGCCGGGAGATGGGCGACCTGTCCGGCAGCCTGGCCCTGTGGACGCAGCTCCTGTCCGGCCGGCCCGCTGACGCCGAGGCGGTGTGGGCCGTGGCCGTGCTGTCGGACCGGCTCGGCCGGGCCGAGGCAGCCCTGGAAACCCTGTCCGGCCCGCCGGAGAGCCCGGCCCGGTCCGGGACGGCCGGGTGGCTGGCCCTGAGGCTCGGGCAATACGGCCGGGCCCGGGATCTGCTGGAGACGATCCGGGGAACGGCCGAGGAGGAGCGGTTCCTGGCGTTCCTGGCCCGCGCCCGGCTGCTCGCCGGCGACCGGGACGGCGCGGCCGACGCCGCCCGCCGGGCCGTGGCCGCCGCGCCCGACGATCCGGCCGCCTGGACCGTGGCCGGGGACGCGGACCGGTCCCGGGGGCTGGCGGCGGCAGCGGCCGGCGCGTACCGCACCGCCCTGTCCCTGGACGCAAACCACGTCCCGGCCCTGCTGGGGCTGGGGGATCTGCTGCTGTCCCAGGGGCGGGTGGACGAGGCGGTGGAGCGGTTCGAGGCGGCCACCCGGGCGCGGCCCGGCGCGCCCGAGCCGTGGAACGACCTGGGGGTCGCCCTGCGGGCCCGGGGCGAACTCGAGGGCGCCCGCGCGGCGTACGCGCGCGCGCTGGAAGCGGACCCGGAGTTCGCTCCGGCCCTCAAGAACCTGGCGATCCTCTACGAAAAGTACCTGGGCCGGCCCGGGGACGCAGTGGCCCTGTACGACCGGTACCTGGCGCGCCGGCCCGGTGACGAGGAGGTGCTGCGGTGGCGAAAGGCGGCACGGCGCAGGGCGGAGGCGGGGCCGTGATCCGCCCGTTCCTGGCGGCGGTCCTCGCCCTGGTCCTCGGCGCGGCCGTGGCCCGGGCCGCGGATTCCGGCGCCGGCCGGCCGAAAGAGCTGAGAATGAAAGAGGTCGAGATCCGGGGCGAGGTCGAGCAGCCCGGGGTGTTCTACATCATCCCCCGCCGCCGGGTGGAACTGGACCTGGGGCCCCAGACCCGGGACTACCGGGACGAGATCCTCCAGCCCCTGGACCCGGCCGTGTTCGAGGCCCGCGTCCGGGCCCGGACCGGCCGTTGACCCCACGGGACCGTTCGTGTCGGGGTGTTCTGCTGAGGCCTGCAATTGTATTGCCAGGAGTGCGGGGTGGGCGCCTGGTTCCGGCCGGGCGCGAGCGAGGCACCCGATCGCCGCGCCTTGTGATGCCGCTGTTTGCCGGTCGGTCCGGGCCCCGACCTCGGAACCCTTGGCGTCCGGAGACGATCCGGACGTTCGAACGGCGCGGCGAGCCAAGGGGCCGCGCCCGGCGCTCCACCAGCCCCCCACCCCGCACTACCCAAGGGGAAGGGCAAGGATCTGGCAATCCTTTCGTTGGATTTGGTAACAGGATGCGGAAAAACCCCATCCGTGGGTTTTTCCGCAACGGCCTCTCGGGGGCGGCCCCGTGGAGGCCTCGCAAATCACTCGGTTTTTCAAGCCTCGCGATTTGGCGCCCTTTCCGTGGGGCGCGTAGCAGGTTGCCTTTTCCGCAACCTGCTAAGAAGAGGAGCAGACGATGATCGAAGGGCTCGCCAGGGCCTTCCAGGACGGGGGGTTCTTCATGTACCCGATCACGGCCGCCCTGGCCCTGGGACTGGCCGTGATCGCCGAGCGCGCGTACGTTCTGGTGGTCCGGTTCAACGTGGATGGCCGCAAGTTCTTCGCCGAACTGCGCAAGCTCATCGAGGCTCGGGACCTGGCCGCGGCCCGGGACCTGTGCGGCGACGCGCCCCTGCCCCGGATCCTGAGGGCCGGGATCCAGGCGTCCCTGGCCGGCGGCGACGCCCGCGCGGTGCAGAACGCGGTGGACGAGGAGGCCCTGGCCGTGATCCCTGCCGTGGACAAGCGCACCCACTACCTGTCCATGATCGCCAACGTGTCCACCCTGCTGGGGCTGCTGGGCACGATCGTCGGGCTGATGCAGGCGTTCCAGGCCGTTGCCGGGGCCGACCCCAGCCAGAAGGCGGCCATGCTGGCCCGGGGCATCTCCATGGCCATGAACACCACGGCCTACGGCCTGATCGTGGCGATCCCGTGCATGGCCGCGTATGCGTTCCTCCAGTCCAAGGCCACCCGCCTGGTGGACGAGATCGACGAGTACTCGGTGAAGACGATCAACCTGCTGGCCGCGGTCGGCTCCGACCGGCCGGGGGAGTGACCGGTGCCCGGCCTGCGGCCCAGCAAGCGGCGCCACCGGCTCGAGACCGACGTGGAACTCAAGCTCGTGCCGGTGATGAGCCTGCTGGTGGTGCTGGTTCCCATGCTCCTGCAGACCGCGGTGTTCCAGCAGACCGCGGCCATCTCGATGAGCCTGCCCAGCGCGGACGAGGTCCGCTACCTCCAGGAGCCAGACCCGGCCGAACTGGCCGCGAGCCTGACCCTGGCGGTCACCGACCAGGGCTACCTGCTCGTCTCCGGCGACGAGACCCTGGACCGGGTGCCGCTCACCCAGTCCGGCGGGTTCGACCTGGACGCCCTGGCCGCTGCCCTGGCCCGGGCCAAGGGCCGGTTCCCGGGCCAGGCCGGGATCGTGCTCCTGGTGGAGGACGCCGTGCGCTACGACGACATCGTCCACACCATGGACCGCACCCGGCCCCTGTTCCCCGACGTGTCCCTGGCCGACCGGGTCGCGCCGGGCGGGGAGGGGGGCTGAGGCCGTGGCGTTCTCCCCCACCAAGCGCAAGCGCCGCCAGCGCCGCCGGCCCCGGGAGATGTCCCTGCAGATCACGTCGATGATCGACGTGTTCACGATCCTGCTGGTGTTCCTGCTCAAGAGCTACGCCACCGAGGGCCACCTGGTGCACATCGCCGAGGCGATCCGGCTGCCCGCGTCCACGGCCACCCAGTCGATCCAGCCCGCGGTGAGCGTGGCCTTCAACGAGCAGGCCCTGTACGTGGACGACGAACTGCTGGTGGACGACGTGACCCCGTTCCTGGCGTCGGACGAACTCCTGATCGAGCCCCTGTACCGGGCCCTCCGGGCCCGTGCCGACCGCACCCGGGAGATCGCGGCCCGCAACCCGTCGGTGGTGTTCACCGGCGAGGTGGTGCTCCAGGGCGACCGGGAGATCCCGTTCCGGCTGCTCAAAAAGATCATCTACACCGCGGGCCAGGCCGAGTACGTGAACCAGTCCCTGGCCGTGTACCGGGAGGAGTGATGGCCCTGCCCGCGCCGGACGCCCGCGCCGCCCCCGACCGGTCCCACCTGTGGGTGGCGTTCGCCCGGGGGGACCGGGTCGTGGGCCGGGTCGCCCGGGCCGACGGCCGGATCCGGTGGGGTCCGAGCCTGGGGATCGAGTTCGCGTACCCGGTGCCCGGGGTGGACGAGCGGGAGGAGTTGTTCCGGCCGGTCCAGGGGGGGGTGGCGCTGTGGCTCCGGGACGGCCTGACCGGCGCCCTGCGGGCGGGCTCCACCTGGCTGCCGGTGGAGGAACTGGCCGCGTGGGGCCTGGTGCGGGGCCGGGGGGGCCGCCGGCGGGTGGTGCTGACCCGGGAGATGTCCGGCCGTCTCAAGTACCGGGGCCTCACGATCTCGTTCGCGTTCGGCCCGGCGCCCGAGCCCGAGGCGGCCGGAACCCGGCCCGGGCGGGTGCCCCTCCGGTTCCGAAAAGGCGTCCTGGCCCGGGACGAGTGGCCGTTCGCCGTGTTCTCGTGGGCGGTGTACGGCGCGGTGTTCTATCTGGCCGCGGTGCTCTCCGGGCTGCCCGTGCCCGAGGCACCCCGTCCCGAGGCCGTGGCCCGGCGGTTCGCCCGGCTGATCTACGAGGCGCCCCAGGCGCCCTCTCGCGCCCGCACCGAACTGCTGAAGCAGCGGCAGGAAACCCACGAACAAGAGGCAGAACCCGAGCCGGAGCCCGCGCCGGAGCATGAACCCACGGTCGAACCCGCTGCGGAATCGGCGGCCGCTCCCGAACCGGCGGCCGCGCCAGCCCAGCCCCGTCCCGAGCCGGCGCCGGCCGAACCCGCCCCTGCCGGGCCTGCGGGCCCGACCCGGCAGCAGCTCCGGGAGCGGGTGGCGAAGCGGGGCTTGCTGGGCATCCTGGGCGGGCGGGGGCCCGCGTCGACCGCGCGCCGGCGGGGGTCGGTGCTCGAGGGAGGGGGCGTGGCCGGGGACCTGGACCGGGTGCTGGAGAACGTGGAGGGCCTGCGGGCCGCGCCCGCGGGCGGGGGCGCGGCCGGCGGGGACGGCGCCGGCCTGGCCACGGGCGTGGACGAGCAGGCCCGGCAGGTGGCGGCTGCCACCGCGGCGCGGATCCAGCGGCGCGCCAGCGAGACCGTGGACGCGCCCCGGGAAGAGGAACGCGACGCGTTCGACCTCCAGGAGGCGGTCGCCCGGATCCACCGCACCGTGGGCACCTATCTCGGGGGCATCCGGTATCTGTACAACCGGGAGCTTCGCCGCAACCCGGACCTGGAGGGCAAGCTCACCGTGCGGATCACCATCAGCCCTGAGGGCGCGGTGCTCTCGTGCGAGATCGTGGCCTCCACCCTGGACGCGCCGCGCCTGGAGCAGGCCGTGCTCCAGCGGGTGCGCAAGTGGCGGTTCCCGCCGGTGTCGCCCGAGCCCCTCACCGTGACCTACCCCTTCGTGTTCTTCCCCAGCATGTGACCCGCGCCCATCACCCGGCCAGGGCCTGCTCCAGGTCGGCGCCCACCGCCTCGCGCTGCCAGTTTTTCAGATGCCGGTGCAGCCAGCCCTCGGCCGCGCCGGCGGGCTGTCGGGCCAGGAGTTCCAGGGTGGCGGAGTTGACCAGCAGCCCCGGGGCCAGGTCCAGCCGCTTGGACGCCCGGGTCCTGGCCCGTTTGAGGCGTTTCAAAACGGCCTCCTCCTGTTCAGTCAAGGGCGGCCGGCCGTTGTGGGGAGGCCGGGGCAAGGCGTCGGCAGGGAGGGCCTCGGCCGCCCGGACCGCCTCGAGCACGTCGTCGGCCAGCCGTTCCAGCACGGACCGGTTGGCGCCCGGGGTGGACAGCACCTGGTCCCGGGTCCGGGGCGGGTCCTGGGCCCACCCCAGGAGCGCCGCGTTCGGCAGCACCTTGAACGACGGCCGGTTGCGCCGCCGGGCGAGCCGGTCCCGGACGTCCAGCACGGCCTGGAGCACGGCCAACTGGCGGCGCGGCAGCCGGCCCGCTCCCTTCAGCCGCCAGCACACCGGGCCCGTGTCCTCGGCAGGGGTCACCGCCTCGAGCAGGGCGAACTCCTCGTCCACCCACGACCGCCGGCCGAGCACCTCGAGCTGCGCGGCCAGGCGGTCCCGCAGGGCGAGCAGGTGGGCCGTGTCCAGCACGGCGTACGCCAGCAGGTCGGGTCCCAGGGGGCGCCGGGACCAGTCCGCCTTCTGGAACCGCTTGTCCAGGCGCACGCCGAACAGCTCTTCGAGCAGGGCGGCCAGGCCGAACCGGGTGCGGCCGGTGAACTGGGCCGCGATCATGGTGTCGAACACCCCCCGCACGGCCACGCCCACGGTCTTCTTCAGGAGGCGGATGTCGTAGTCCGCCCCGTGCATCACCTTCTCGACCCGCGGGTCGGCCAGCACCCCGGCCAGCTCCTCGGCCCACCCTGCCGCGGCCAGGGGGTCCACGATCCAGTGGCGGCCCGCGGCCGTCACCTGCACCAGGCACACCTTCTCCCGGTAGCTGTGCAGGCTGTCGGCCTCCAGGTCCAGGGCGAACCGCGTCTCCCGGCCCAGCCGCTCGGCCAGCCGGCGGACGTCGTTGCGGGTGCGGAGCAGTCGGTATTCGAGGGAAGTCATCGGGTCTCCTGGCAGGGGTCGGGCGGCGCATTCTCCCACGGCGTTTCGCCCTTGCCAACCCCGGGGGCCGGACTTACCTTCCCTGCGGACTCGCCGGTGAGACGAACTTCAGCGCAACGAAAGGAGGCTGCCATGACCGTTTGGGATCCTCTGAGGGAGTTGGACCGGCTGCGCCGGGAGATGGACCGGATCTTCGAATCGGTGGCGCCGGCCCCGGGGTGGAGCCTGGAGTTCCTGCCCGGCCGGGCGGCCCGCCGGTACCCGCGGATCAACGTGGCCGAAAGCGACGAGGCGTACGTGGTCGAGGCCCTGGCGCCCGGGGTGGACCCGGCCGGGCTCGACGTGAGCGTCAAGGACCGGACCCTCGTGCTGTCCGGGGAGAAGGCCGGCCCCACCGGGGTGCCCCGGGAGGCGTTTCACCGCAGCGAGCGGTCCGCGGGCCGGTTCGTGCGGACCCTGGAGCTGCCGGCCGACGTGGACCCGGCCAAGGTGCGGGCCACCTACACCGACGGCATCGTACAGGTGATCCTGCCCAAGGCCGAGGAGACGCGGCCCCGGCGGATCGAGATCGAGGTGGCGTAAGGAGGGGAGACCATGAGCGCGATCGAGAAGACCGTGGCGGAGACGCCCGAGCGGGTGGAAGCGTCCCACGAGGTGACCCGGGAGCCCGAGCGCTACGCCGTGCCCCCGGTGGATATCTACGAGGAAGACGACCGGCTGGTGGTGCTGGCCGACCTTCCCGGGGTGACCCGGGACGGGCTGTCGGTCCAGGTGGAGCAGGGCATCCTGACCATCGAGGGCCGGGTGGCCCGGGAGACGCCGGGCAACCTGCTCAGCCGGGAATTCGAACTGGTGCCGTTCTTCCGCCAGTTCCGGCTCACCGAGACCGTGGACACCGACAAGATCCGGGCCTCCCTGCAGCACGGGGTGCTGCGTCTGGATCTGCCCAAGGCCGAAGAGGCCAAGCCCCGCCGGATCCCCATCGAGGCCTAGCCCGGCCCACGAAACACCCAAAAAGGCCAACGGGGAGCGCAACCGCGCTCCCCGTTGGCGTCTTGCCCCGGCGCCCCGGCGCCCCGGCGCCACCATCCACCGGCACCCGGCGCCCCTGTTGACGCTCAAACCCGGTTTGTTGGAAAATTTCCCCCGGTACCGTTTCCGCCGACGGCAGGGCTGGGCAAGGTTGCGCCGTTTCTCCGCCGGGTCTCGGGTTGCGATGCTGTACATCCGTCTTCGAGCGCGTTTCCACCGGGGGGGAGTCCCGTGCAACCGGCAGCCCGTATCCTGCTCAACACCGTAGGCACCAGTCTGCTGTATCCCAACCTGGCCGGGCTGGGCGGCCACGCAGACCCCGCCCTGCGCGCGCTGGGGGACGCGTTCGCCGCCGCCGACTGGGCTGCCGTCGAGGCGCACCTCGACGCGATCCCCCCCGATAGCCCCCTCCTCGGCGCCGAGACCGCTGCCGTGCGCAACCTGCGCGGCGGAGGCCTGCTGGACCCCGGGGCCCTGCTGGTGTTCCTCCACTCCGCCACCGAACACGGCCGGGTCGCGGCCCACCTGCTCGGCGCCTGGCACGGCGCCCGCGCCGCACCCGTGGACCTGGTGGAGATCGGCGGCCTCCAGGACGACGACCCCGACGCCTTCGCCCGTCGCGGCCTGCCCGGCCTGGCCCGGGAACTCCGGCGCCGGTTCGCGACCGCGTCCGGCCCGGTGGCCGTCAACGCCACCGGCGGCCGCAAGGCCGTGGTGGCCGTCGCCGTGGCCGCGGCGCTGGTCGAGGGGGTGCCCGTCTACTACCAGCACGAACGGTTCGACACCGTGGTCCGGATCCCGCCCGGGGTGGGGCGGCCGAGGGGCCGAGACCCGAAAGGGAGTGATCGATGAACGGAAACGCCGGGGGGTGGCTGTACGGCTTCTCCATCGCCCACGTCCAACGCTACCTGCTGGCGGGCGTGGCGCTGCGCGACGTTCAGGGCGGCTCCCATCTGCTCGAGGAGTTGTGCGCCGACCGTTTCACCGCGGCTGTCCGGGCGGTGGGACTGGACGACGGCCACATTCTCAGCCGGGCCGCCGCGGGCGCCCGGGTGTGGTCCGCCGACGGTGACGCCCTCCGGGCCCTGTACGCGGCGTGGCCGGCGGTGGTGGACCACTACGCGCCGGGTGCCCAGGTGGAGCAGGCGTTGGTGCAGGTGCCCCCCGGCGGCATGATCAGCGCCCAGGCCCGGCTGGGGGGGATGCTCCGGGCGTCCCGCTCCGCGCCGACGCGGGAACTGCCCCAGGCCGGCCCCCTGGTCGTCCGGTGCCGGCGCACGGCCCAGCCCGCCGTCCGGTGGTCGGGTGTGGGCGGCTCCCGCCCGGAACCCCTGGATCGCGGGGCGCTGGCCCGCCAGGAGGCGTGGCGCGTCCTGAGCGAGGGAGGCGGCAGGGGTCGGCTGGACGACCGGTTCCTGGAAGGGGCGGAGCCTGGCGTCCGGTGCGCCCGTGGAAGGAACGTCGAGGAGGAGTTGTGCGGCGACGACGCGTACGTGGCCGTGGTCCACGCCGACGGCAACGGCATCGGGCGGGTCCTCGCCAGCCTGTCGGACGATCCGGGCGACGCTGCCGAGCGGTTCCGTGCGTTCTCAGCGGGGTTGGCTGCGGCCACACGCCGCGCCGCTTCCCGGGCGGTG
>JAJRUI010000089.1 GCA_024277875.1 Deferrisomatales bacterium | reverse complement strand
TGGGGTACACCCTGGTGCTCCTGGCCATCGCGTTCTTCCGGGAACTGCTGGGGTTCGGCACCCTGTTCGGCTACCCGGTGCTGCCGGAGGGGGTGACCCTGTGGACGATCATGGCCATGCCGCCGGGGGCGTTCTTCATGCTGGGCCTAGCCATCTGGTTCTTCCGGACCATCCAGAAGCCGAGGGAGGCGTGAGGGCGTTGATACGGGTGATCCGTTGGGAAGCTGGGACGTCCCAGCTTCCTAGCTTCCTAGCCTCCCAGCCGACAGAGGTGCCATGACGAGCCAGGGCGCGTTCACGATCTTCATCGCAGCGATCTTCATCAACAACATCCTCCTGTCGAACTTCCTGGGGATGTGCCCGTTCATCGCCGTGAGCCGCGAGGTGCGCACGGCCGCCGGCCTGGGCGCGGCCGTGGTGTTCGTAATGACCCTGACCTCGGGCCTGAACTACCTGGTGTACGCGTACCTGCTGGAGCCGTTGGGGCTCGGCTACCTGCTCTACATCGCGTTCATCGTGGTGATCGCCGCCACGGTGCAGTTGGTGGAGATGGTGATCGAGCGAACGAGCCCCGTGCTGTACTACGCCCTCGGAATCTTCCTGCCCCTGATCACGGTGAACTGCGCGATCCTGGGGGTGAGCCTGTTCATGGTGATCCGCCAGTACTCGTTCGTGCAGTCCCTGGCCTACGGCGCGGGCAGCGGGGTGGGGTGGGCCCTGGCGATCCTGGCCATGGCCGGCCTTCGCAAGAAGATGAAGCGGTCCCGGGTGCCCGCGGCCCTGGAGGGGCCCGGCATCACGATGATCGTGGCCGGAATCATGGCCCTGGCCTTTATCGGGTTCTCGGGCATGGTCCCGATGTGAGCGGGCAGGTCATGGGAGACGTGCTGACCGCCGTGGGGGTGCTGGTGGGGCTGGGGGCGATCCTGGCCCTGATCCTGGTGATGGCCGAGCGCAAGCTCGTGCACTCGGGCCCGGTGCGACTCACCATCAACGATGCCGACCCGGTCGAGGTGCCGGGCGGCGAACCCCTGTTGTCGGTGCTTCGCGAGCGCAAGATCTTCGTGCCGTCGGCCTGCGGGGGCCGGGGCAGCTGCGGGCTGTGCAAGGTGACCGTACGGTCCGGGGGCGGACCGGTGCTGCCCACCGAGATCCCCCATCTGTCCCCCGAGGAGATCGAGGAGCGGGTTCGGCTGGCTTGCCAGGTCAAAGTGCGCGGAGACACGGCCATCGAGATCCCGGCCCATCTCCTGGAGGTGGAGGAGTACGAGGTCCGGGTCGAGGCGATCGAGGAGCTCACCTACGACATCCGGCGGCTGCGGCTCGCGTTCGGGCCGGGCGTGGCGTTCCGGTTCCGGGCCGGCCAGTACGTACAGATCGAGACCCCCATCTACGACGGGCTGGGCGAGCCCGTGTACCGGGCCTACTCCATCAGCTCGCCGCCCCAGGGCACCGGCGCGATCGAGCTGATCATTCGCAAGGTGCCCCGGGGCATCTGCACCACCTACGTGCACGAGCTGCTCTTGGTGGGGGACCGTCTCACCCTGAACGGCCCGTACGGGGAGTTCTACCTGAGGGACACCCCGGCGGAGGCCGTGTTCATCGGCGGCGGCTCGGGCCTGGCGCCGTTCGAGAGCATGCTGGCCGACATGGCCGAGCGGGGGATCCGCAAGAAGGTCACCCTGTTCTTCGGCGCGGTGGCCCGCCGGGACCTGTACGACCTCGAGCGGTTCGCCGCGCACGAAAAGGCGGTGCCGGGCTTCCGGTTCGTGCCCGCCCTGTCAGATCCAGCGCCCGACGACGGGTGGGACGGCGAGACCGGGCTGATCACAGAGGTGGTCGGCCGCAGCTACGGCGACATGGCCGGGATGGAGGCGTACCTGTGCGGCAGCCCGGGCATGATCGATGCGTGCGTCCGGGTGCTCACCGCCAAGGGCGTTGCCGAGGACAGCATCTTCTATGACAAGTTCTGAGGACATCGGATGAAACAGCCGCCCCTGCTCGCCCGGGCCCAGGCCCGCATGGCCCCCGGCGCCCTGACCCGGGACGGGTTCCTGGGCGCCGACCCCAGAGACCTGGTCGAGATCCTCCAGGCCGACGACGGGGCGGTACGGCGGCTGGGCCTGACCCACGAAGCGATCGGCGGTGCGATGGCACGGCTCACCGACGCGGCCCTGGAGCGGCTGGGCGCGACGGCCCGGGTGGGGGGGTTCGCGGTGTCGGCCGTGGAAGCCATGGGACAGCTACCGTGCCCGTTCGGCCACGCCGGCCTGTACCCCAAGGCCGAGGTGCGGGCTCGCCGGACGCGGGACGGGGCCGAACGCGCGTGGACCGCGCTCCATGTCCACCTGGTGCGGGACCACGGGTTCTACCAGGGGAGGGGGAGCCCGTACCGGATCGAGCCGGCCGACCTCGCCGGGTTCCTGGGCCTGGGGCCGGCCGCGGACTGACCTACTGTGCGCCCCCGGTGTCGGCCGGCCTGGGTTTCCGCCGGCGCCGACGCCGGCGCTTGCCGCCCCCGGTCCCGCCGGCCCCCTTGTCCCGGTCCGCCAGGTACCGTTCCCAGTACGCCACCGCCTCGTCCAGGTCGCCGCACACCCCGGCCCACGCCCGGAAGAAAGACCACGCGTCCGGGAACTCGGGCTTGCGCACGAACTTGCCCTTGGTCCGGTACGCCTTGCCCCGGGCCAGCCGGTAGCACGACAGCAGCAGGTCCTTGGCCGTGTGCCGGATGTGGGCCGAGATCTGATACCGCCGGGTCAGGGCGCCCACCGGTGGCCCCAGGGCAGCCTGGGCCGCCTCCAGGGACACCCCGGGCTCCAGGGGCTGACGGGCGGCCATGGTGGGCAGGACCAGGGCGGCCAGGTACGCGGCCTCGGGCGCGGGCCGCCCGTCCGCCGCCTTCCGGTCCAGGTACTCGAGCATCGGCAGAACCCCTTCCACCACCGCCACCTCGGGGAGCAGGGGCTGCAAAAGGCCCAGGCGGTGGGCCTCGGCCAGGACCGGCGCCATGATGCCCCGTTGCTGGAGCTGGCGCAGCTCCTCCCGCAGCCGGGCCGGGGACGACTCGGCGATGCGCTCTGCGTGGGCCCGAATGCCGGCCTCGGTGGCCTTCTCGATCCGGAACCCGAGGCGCGCGGCGAACTCCACCGCCCGGAGCATCCGGACCGGGTCTTCCGGGAACCGGTCCTCCGCGTTCCCGATGAGCCGGATCTCCCCCCGGTCCAGGTCGGCCAGCCCGCCCACGTAGTCGATCACCGTGAAGTCGTCCAGGTTGTAGAACAGCCCGTTGATCGTGAAGTCCCGGCGCCACGCGTCCTCCTCGGGCGAGCCGAACACGTTGCCGGTGAAGTCCAGGTCCTCGGGCGGGATGTCCTCGGTGCCCTCCCACGTCCCCCGGCCCCGGAAGGTGGACACCTCGACGATCTTTTCCGGTTCGCCCTTTCGCCGGAAGTACACGTGGGCCAGCCGGAACCGCCGGCCGATCAGGCGGCAGTTGCGGAACAGGCGCCGGATCTGGCTGGGCCGGGCGTCGGTGCCAACGTCGAAATCCTTGGGTTCCCGGCCCAGCATCAGGTCGCGCACGGCGCCGCCCACCAGGTACGCCAGGTGGCCCTCCCGGCGCAGGCGCCGCAGGATCCACAGGGCGTCGGGGTCGATCAGCTTGCGGCTGACGGGGTGCTGGGAGCGGGACAGGACGACGGGCAGGTCGGCGTTCACGGCAGGACGGTTTCCTGGAAGCGAGGGGGTGATTCCCGAAACGCCCTCTTCTAGCACGAAGACGCCCGGGCCGAAAGGGAAAACCCGCCCGTTTGGGAGCCCGGCCGGTTCGGTGTTACCATACCGAGCCGGGGGAGGAACCGCCCGCCCGGAGGCCCCGTGGACGACCGCACGCCCGACCGGTCCTGGCTGGTGATCACGGCCGACGACGGCGGCGCCCACCCCCGGGTGGACGCCGGAATCCTGGCCGCTGCCGCGGGTGGGTGCGTGACCGAGGTGTCGGTGCTGGCCACCGGACCGTCCGCCGGACCGTTCGTGGCCAAAGCCCTGGAAAGGGGCCTCGGTGTCGGTCTCCACCTGGACCTGACCGACGGACCGCCCCTGTCGGCCGGGGGCCGCCGCCTGGCCCGGGGCGGAGCCGCGTTCTCCGGGGACAAACGGGCTCTGTGGGGGGCAGCGGCAGCGGGGCGACTGGCGCCCGGGGCGGTGGCCGAAGAGGCGGCCGCCCAGGCCGAGCGGCTCCGTCGCTGGGGCGCGCCCCTCGACCACGCGGACAGCCACAACCACGTCCACGGGTACGGGCCGGTGCTCGACGGGCTGCTGGCCGGTGTTCCCGCGCCGGCCGGCGCGTTCCTCCGGGTGCCGCGGGAGCCCGAAAGCCCGGCCGGCTGCAGGCCCGCGTTTCCCCGGCCGCTTCTGCCAGCCCTGGAGATAGCCCGGCGGGCCAGGGCCGCCGGCTGGCGCACCCCGGACCGGTTCGTGGGCTTTCGGTTCTCGTCCGAACCGGGCTGGGCCGCGATGGCCCGCCTCGCCGGCGCGCGGCCCGGCGTGACCGAGTGGATGGTCCACCCCGGCGGCCGGCCGGACACCCCGTTCGGCCGCAACCCCCGCAGGACGGCGGAGGCCGCGTTCCTGCGGGCACCCGAACTGTCCGGACGGCTGGCGGCGTGGGGGTACACGCTGGCCCGCTTTGGAGATCTTCCGTGAACGTACTGCTCGTGGTCCCCTCCCAGGCCCCGGTGCGGGGAAACATGGTCACTGCCTTGCGCTGGCAAAACGGCCTGGCCCGGGCCGGGATCGACGTGACGATCGTCACCCCGGCAGGCCTGGCCGGCCGGCCGGCCCCCGACCTGGTCCACGCCCACCACGCGGCCCGCAGCGGCCCGGCGGCCGCAGCGTTCGCACGGGACGCGAGCGTACCGCTGCTGGTGAGCCTGGGGGGCACCGACTTGAACGGAGGCCCTGGCGGCGACCCGTTGCCCGCGACCCTGGACACCCTGGGCCGCGCCCGGGCCGTGGTGGCGCCGTGCTCCGAGTGCCTGGAACGCTTGCGCGGGTTCGCCCCCGGCGCACCCCCCGGGTTCTCCGTCCGGCGGGGGATCGCACCCCTGCCTTGCCTGCCCCCCCGCCCGCCGGACGGCCGCCTCGTCCTGGTCGCGGTGGGCGGCATCCGCCGGGGCAAGGGCCAGTTCCGGGCCGCCGGGTGGGTTGAACGCCTGCGGCGGACCGGCCTGCCCGCCACCCTCCGTCTGGTCGGGCCGGTGCTCGAACCGGCGTACGCCCGGGAGATCCGGGAGCGATACGCCGGGGCGGACTGGCTCGACTGGACCGGCACCGTGCCCCACGACCGCATGGCCGAGGTGTACGCGGGCGCAGACGCCGTACTGAACGCGTCGGAAAGCGAGGGCGCTTCCAACGCGATCCTCGAAGCCCTGGTCCACGGCCGGCCCGTTGCCGCCCGGGGCGTGCCCGGCAACCGGCACCTCCTGGTCGGGCTCCCGGCCGGGTCCGCCCTGTGCTTCAACGACGACCGGTTGGACCGGCTGGAACGGTGGCTGGCGGACCTACACGCGGCCGGCCCGAAAGGGCGGAGCCACGCGGCGGAGCGCGCCCGAACCGCGGTGTTGTCCCGCCACCACGTAGACGACGAGATCCGTGAACTCGTGGCCGCGTACGCGTCCGTGGTGGGCCGTGCACCCGCCGGTTGGGCCACACCGTTCCCGGCGGCCTCCGGCCAGAGGGGAGAAGATGCACTTTTCCAGTGAGGAGATCCTCGAGACCGTCGGCATGATCGCCGAGGACCGGCTCGACGTGCGCACCGTGACCCTGGGCATCTCCCTGTGGGACTGCTCCGATCCGGACCCCCGGGCGTGCGCACAGAAGATCCGCGACAAGATCCTGTCCCGGGCCCGGGAACTGGGCCCGGCGGCCCGGGCGCTGGAGGGCCGGATCGGGATCCCGATCGTCAACACCCGCCTCAGCCTGACCCCCCTGGCCCAGGTGGTCCCGAACACCGACCCGGAGGCGTTCCTCACCGTGGCCCGGGCCGTGGACGCCGCTGCCGCCGAAGTGGGGGTGAACTTCGTCGGCGGTTTCTCTGCCCTGGTGACCCGGGGCGCAACCCGGGCCGACCAGGCACTGATCTCCGCCATCCCCGAGGCTCTGGCCACCACCGAGCGGCTGTGCTCGTCGGTGGCCGTGGCCAGTACCCGGGCAGGCATCAACATGGACGCGTGCCTGGACCTGGCCGGAATCCTGCTGGACACGGCCCGGCGTACCACGGACCGGGACGGCATCGGGTGCGCCAAACTCGTGGTGTTCGCCAACCCGGTGGAGGACAACCCGTTCATGGCCGGGGCGTTTCTCGGGGCGGGCGAGCCCGAGACCGCTGTGCTGGTGGGGGTGAGC
>JAJRUI010000088.1 GCA_024277875.1 Deferrisomatales bacterium | reverse complement strand
TACTAAATCCAACGAAAGTATTGCCAGATCCTTACCCTTCCCCTTGGGTAGTGCGGGGTGGGGGGCTGGTGGAGCGCCGGGTGCGGCCCCTTGACTCGCCGCGCCGTTCGAACGTCCGGATCGTCTCCGGACGCCAAGGGTTCCGCTGGCAAGGCCCGGACCAACCGGCAAACAGCGGCATCGCAAGGCGCGGCGATCGGGTGCCGCTACTGGCACCCGGCCGGAACCAGGCGCCCACCCCTACCCTGGCAATACAATTGCGGATCTTAGTAGTACCGGTCTCCGGCTTGACACTGCCGGGTGCCGTTCTACACTCGGTGCCACCGTTCCCCTGGTCGCGCGGAGACCGCCGTGGACCCCGTCTTTCCCGTTCCCAGCCCCCCCGAGGACGTGCCGTGATCCGGGTCGAGATCCCGGGACACGGCGAGCTGTGCCTCGGGGCCGTGCTCCTGGACTACAACGGAACCCTGGCCGTGGACGGTCGCATCGCGGATCCGGTCCGGGACCGGCTCGTCCGGCTCGGGGAGCGGGTGCGGGTGGTGGTGGCCACGGCCGACACGTTCGGCACGGTACGCGCCGAACTCGAGGGCACGGACGTGGAGGTCCGGGTGCTGACCCCCGGGTTCCAGTCGGTGCAGAAAGAGAAGATCCTCGAGCACCTGGGCCCGGCCACCACCGTTGCGGTGGGCAACGGCGCCAACGACCACCGGATGCTCGCCAGGGCGGCCCTGGGCATCGCGGTACTGGGCCGGGAAGGGGCTGCCCTGGAGAGCCTGCGCCGGGCCCGGGTGGTGGTGGCCGGCCCCCGGGACGCCCTGGACCTGCTGCTCGAGCCCCGGCGGCTCGTGGCCACCCTGCGGGATTGAGGCCGGCCGTGGAAGCGGTACGCCCCGCCCGGCTGTGGGCTGCGGAAGACGACGGCGCCGTCCGCTGCGGCCTGTGCCACCACCGGTGCCGGATACCGGCCGGACGCACCGGCGTGTGCGGGGTCCGGGAGAACCGGTCTGGCGTCCTGCACACCCTCGTGTACGGCCGCCTCGTGGCCCGCAACGTCGACCCCGTCGAGAAGAAACCCCTGTTCCACGTGGCCCCGGGCAGCCGCGCCTTTTCCGTGGCCACGGCGGGGTGCAACCTGCGGTGCGCCCACTGCCAGAACCACGAGATCAGCCAGGCCGGCCGGTTCGGCGGCCGGCTGCCCGGGACGTTCGTGCCGCCCGAAGCCGTGGTGGGCGACGCCGTGGCCACCGGGTGCCGCACCGTTGCCTACACCTACACCGAGCCCACGGTGTACTTCGAGTACGCGGCCGACTGCATGGCCCTGGCCCGGGAGCAGGGACTGCTCAACGCGTTCGTGACCAACGGGTTCATGACCCCGGCGTGCCTGGACGCCGTGGGCGACACGCTGGACGCGGCCAACGTGGACCTGAAGGCGATGGACGACCGGTTCTACCGGGAGGTGTGCGGGGGCCGCCTCGAGCCGGTCCTCGAAACGATCCGGTCCCTGAGGGAACGGGGGGTGTGGGTGGAGGTCACCACCCTGGTGATCCCAGGATACAACGACGACCCCGAACAGCTCGGTCGCATCGCGGAGTTCCTGGCGTCCGTCGACCCGGACGTCCCATGGCACGTCACCGGGTTCTTCCCGACCCACCGGCTCACCGACGCGCCGCCCACCCCGGCCGCCGCCCTGGAACGGGCGCGCCGGATCGGTCTGGAGCGGGGGCTGCGGTACGTGTACACCGGCAACCGGCCGGGCCGGGGCGGGGAGGACACGGTGTGCCCCGGGTGCGGGACCTCCGTGATCGTCCGCCGCGGGTTCCTGCTGGTCCTTCGCAACGTCCGGCCCGACGGGGGGTGCGGCGGGTGCGGGCAACCGATCCCCGGGATCGAGATGGGAGGCACGCCATGAGTTACCAGAAGCTTCTGGTCCCCCTGGACGGCTCCGACCTGTCCGCGCAGGCCCT
Source organism: Deferrisomatales bacterium (assembly GCA_024277875.1). Lineage (GTDB taxonomy): Bacteria > Desulfobacterota > Deferrisomatia > Deferrisomatales > Deferrisomataceae > JAJRUI01. The sequence goes on along the minus strand of JAJRUI010000088.1, from coordinate 2,434 downwards.
GGAGGATGCAGCGGTCCTGGCGGATGCGTTCGGGTCCGAAATCCTGTTGATCGGGGCCATCGACCTCACGGCCGGCATGTACGACGTGTACTCCGAGGCGTTCAGCCCGGTGGACCTGAAGGCCCAGCTCGAAAAGTTCCTGGAAGGCGCCCTGGACCGGGCCGCAGCGCAGCTGGAGGGACAGGGCATCCGGGTCCGGCGGTTCCTCCGGGTGGGCGTACCCCACGACGAGATCGCCGAGCTGGCCGACGAGGAAGGGGTGGACCTGATCGTGATGACCACCCACGGGCGCAAGGGGCTCACCCACCTGCTCCTGGGAAGCGTGGCGGAGAAGGTGATCCGCACCGCGCCGTGCCCGGTGCTGGTGGTGCGCCCAAGGCCCGAGGAGAAAGAAGCCGCTTGACACGCCGGGTGGATTCGTGCGATTACCCACCCGGGAGGTAATCATTCGATGATCATCACGCGCGCCACCGAGTACTCGATCCGGGCCGCCCTGTACCTGGCCTCCCGGTACCCGGACCCCGTGGTCTCCAAGCAAGAGATCTGCGACGCCGAAGACATCACCCCCGCGTTCCTGACCAAGATCCTCCAACCCCTGATCCACCGCGGCCTGGTGCGTTCCAAGCGGGGGGTGGCCGGAGGCTTCTCCCTGGCCCGGGACCCTGCCAACCTGACCCTGCTGGACGTCATGGACGCGGTGGAAGAACCCCTGCTCCTGAACGTCTGCCTGATGGACAGCACGGTGTGCGAGCGGGAGTGTACCTGCCCGGTGCACAAGCTGTGGGCCGAGGTGAAGGACAAGATGGAAGAGGTGTTCGCCCGCCAGAGCCTGGCCGAACTGGCCCGCTCCCGCACCAACGGAACCGGCTGCGCCTGACCCGCCCGGGCACCTGTTCTGCCGCGCCCCTTGACGGTGCCGCGCCCCTCGCTATCCTTCCACCTCGACCCGTTCAAGCCCGTCCTCCCACCACGGCAGCCGAAATGACCCAGCCTGCAACCCCGAGCCCCAGACCCGTGATCCGGTGGCAGCCCAACATGAAAGCGGTGTTGTGGGCTTTGGCGCCGGTGGTTGCCGCCTCGGTGTACTTCTACGGGTGGCGGGCGGCGGCCGTGCTCGCGGTGACCAACGGGTTCGCGTTCGCCACCGAGTACGGGTTCACCCGGCAGCGGGGCGAACCGGCCACCTCTGCCGCATTCGTCACCGGCACCCTTCTCGCCCTGACCCTGCCCCCGACCGTACCGTTGTGGATGTGCGCCGTCGGCGCGGTGGTGGGGATCGCGTTCGGCAAGGAGCTTTTCGGTGGGCTCGGCCGCAACGTGTTCAACCCCGCCCTGGTGGGCCGCGCGTTCCTGTACGTGTCGTTCCCCGCAGCCCTCACCGGGGCATGGGTCGAGCCGTTCTGGGGCGGCCCCGGAGGGCTCGCGGCGTGGTTCCCGTCTGCCGACGCGGTGACCTCGGCCACCCTGCTGCCCGTCCTGGCCCAGGGGGCACCCATCGCCCCTGGCGTGCTGTTCTGGGGGGGCATGCCCGGGAGCCTGGGCGAGGCGTGCAAGCCGCTCCTCCTGGCTGGGGGCGGGTACCTCCTGTGGAAGAAGTACGCGTCCTGGCACATCGTGTCCGCCACGGTGGCCAGCTTCGCGCTGGCCACCGCCGTGTTTCGGCTGGCCGGGTGGGGGGCTGGAACCGACCCCCTCCGGGCCGTCCTGGCCGGCGGGTTCCTGTTCGGCGCCTTGTTCATGGCCACGGACCCGGTCAGCGCCAACCGCACCCTGGAGGGAAAGGTGCTCTACGGCTGCGTGATCGGCGTGGCCACCGTGCTGATCCGGGAGTTGGGCAACTTCCCGGAGGGCATGATGTTCGCGATCCTGCTGGGCAACACGTTCGGCCCGATCATCGAGGAAGCCCTGGCGGCCTGGAAGGCCCGCCGGGCCGGCGGGCAGTCGGCATGAGGGTCCAGGACCGACCCTGGTACCCGGTGGTGTTCATAGTGGTTCTGTCCGCCGTGTTCGGGGCCGCGGTGAGCACGGTGGAGGTGCTCAGCCTGTCCCGGCAACAGGCCGGCGAGCAGGCCCGCCTGCGGGCCCGGGTGCTCCAGGCGTTTGGGGTGGACGCACCGACCGATCCCGTGGCCCTGGCGGGGGTCTGGAAGGCCCGGGTGGTCGAGGGCCGGGACGAGGTCGGCCCCTACTACGCCCAGCGGGAGAGGGGCCGAGTGAAGGGGTACGCGTTCCCGTTCGAGGCCCCCGGGTTCTGGGGGGCGATCTTCGGGGTGGTGGCCGTGGACGCCAGGGCCGAGACGATCCTGGGCATTTCGTTCCTGCGCCACGAGGAGACCCCCGGGCTGGGGGGCCGGATCTCCGAGGCCTGGTTCCGGGACCAGTTCCGGGGCAAGTCCCTGGAGGTGCGCGACGGCCGGGTGCTGGAGTTCGTGTT
>JAJRUI010000087.1 GCA_024277875.1 Deferrisomatales bacterium | reverse complement strand
CCTCTTTCGTGCGGCCTCTACTCCAATCTCTAGCATTTTACCTTCCTCGTTCTGTACATGCTGTACAGCATAAATTAATCAGGCCTTAAAATGTATAGCTAATTTCACTACTGCCGTGGTTGGTGGTGGTCGTTGGTCGTTGGTCGTTGGTCGTTGGTCGAAAGGCCGTGACCCGCGGGACGACATCGATCTCCAGCCTACCAGCCGCCCGACTACGCGCAAGATTCCAGCACCCCGCGGAACAGGTCCCGGTAGAGCCGGGCCGCCTCCACGACCTGGCCCCACCGGATCCGCTCCTCCTCGGCGTGGGCGAACTCCAGGCTGCCGGGCCCCAGGACGAACGTCGGCACCCCGCACCGGTGGAACCGGTTGGCGTCGCTGTGGCTCCGGAACACCCCCACCGCTTCGCCCCCCACCCGGCGAAACACCCCCACCAGGGGGTCGTCCGCCGGCAGGGAGTAGCCGGGGTCCTCGGTCTCGAAATCCACCCGCAGGCCGTCCGTGTCGGCCAGGGCCCGCAGCACGGCGGCCCGGACCCGCCCCAGGTCCACGCCGGGGGGTACGTGGATGTCGGCCCACGCCACCGCCCGGGCCGGCACGGCGAACCCCGGGTTGGCCGTTTCGAGATGCCGGATGTTCAGGACGGCAGCGTCGGCCCCGGCCCCCGAGAACTCGGGGGCCCCCATGAGGGCGGTCAACCCGGTCAGAAGCCGCTCGGCCGCGTTGCGGCCCCGCTCGGGCACGCTGGCGTGGGCCCGCCGGCCCTCGGCCGAGATCTCCACCTCCAGGTACCCGTAGTGCCCGGTGCAAAGGGCCAGGTCGGTGGGCTCCCCCACCACCGCCCGGCCCGGCCGGAACTCGCCCAGGAACGCGTCGGCGCCGTCCCCGTCCTCCTCCTCGCCCACCACCAGGGCCACGCCCACCTTCCGGCCCAGGCCCTGGGCCCGCAGGCACAGGTACGCCTCCAGGATGGCGGCGCACCCCCCCTTCATGTCGGCCGTGCCCAGCCCGCCGATCCAGCCCTCACCGAGATCCCGGGGGCCGTAGTCCTCCAGGTCCCACGCGTCCACCGTGTCCACGTGCCCCACCAGCACCACGGCGGCCTCCGGATCGCCCAGGAGCAGGTTGTACCGGTCCTCGTCCACCGGCTGCACCCCGTAGGGGCAGCCCTGTTCGGACAGGAACTCCTCGAGGTACGCCAGGGCCGCCTCCTCCTTTCCGGAGGGGCTGTAGATCTCCACCAGCGACCAGAACAGCTGCCGCAGCCGCTCTTGCCGGATCTCACCTGACCCCATGGATCTTTCGCCTCTTGCGCCGTTCCCGCAGCTCGTCCAGGTTCATGCTCAGAAACACGTGCGGCCGGGGCTGCTCGAACCCCAGCGAAGCGAAGAACCGCAGCGCTGCGTCGTTGTTAGCGTCGGTGTCGACCATGAGGATCCGCACCCCGTGGTCGGCCATGCGCTCGGCCAGCCGCTGCACCAGCCGCTCCCCCACCCTGCGCTTCTGGTACCGAGGGTCCACCGCCATCCACACCAGGTACCCGTAGGTCCAGGCCGACCGGGGCTTCGACACCGTGGTGCCCATGGCGAACCCGGCCATCGTCCCGGTCCTGCGGTCCTCGGCCACGAGGCACAGGTCGGACTCGGTGTGGAACAGCCCGGTGACCTCGTACTCGTCCCAGGTGCGGTAGAGGTTCGGCACCTCGGCCGTGAACACCCTCTCCCCCAGGTGGTACACGGCGGCCAGATCGTCGATCTCCATCTCCCGGATCTCGATGGAGGGCCGCGGCTCCCTCCCCTCAGCCTTTGCCATGGCTCACATCCCGAAGAACTCTTTCATCACGGCCTGGGCCACGTAGGTCCCCTTGATGTGCCAGAGCTCCTGGTTCACCACCAGGCTCGCCACCGCGATCTGGGGCCGGTCGACCGGGGCGAACCCGATGAACCACTCGTACTTGCCCGGGGGGTCGTCGCCGGTGAGGCTGCCGGTCTTGCCCGCCACGCCCACCTCCCTGCGGAGCCGCCGGGCGTAGCGGTAGAACACCTTGGCCGAGGTGCCCCGGGTCACGGTCCGGCGCATCATCCGGGCCACCTCGCGGGCCACCGCCTGGGGCGCCGCCCGCCGCCAGGGCGCGGGGGAGGCCCGGTACACCACCTCGCCCCCGGCGTCCTCGATGCGGTCCACCACGTACGGCCGCATCATCACCCCCCCGTTGCCCACGGCCGCGGCGATCAGGGCCGCGTGCACCGGGCTCAGGTAGACCTCGCCAAACCCCGCCGCGGTTCGGGCCAGGGGGTAGCGGTCCTCGGGCACCGTGGCGCGGCTGGGCTGGAGCGGAAAGTCGAAGGGGATCTCCCGGTTGAAGCCGAACGCCTCCAGGGCCTGCCGCAGCCGCCGGCTCCCCACCACGTCGGCGCCCACCTTCCCGAACACCACGTTGTTCGACAGGGCCAGGGCCTCGGCCAGGGTGTGCACGTTGTTCTCCCTCCACCGGTTGGAGGGCGAGATCTTGCGCGGATACAGCCGGTACGGGCTGCCCTCGAACCGGACCCGGGTCGTCGGCGAGACCTTTCCGGTCTCCAGGGCCGCGCAGGCGGTGATCACCTTGATCAGGCTCGCCGCCGGGTACGTGGCCCGGCGGCAGAAGTCGTTGAGACCGGGCTCCTGGCGGGAGTACTCGGCCAGGGCCAGGATCCGGCCGGTTGCGGGGTCCACGGCCACGAACGCGCCGTAGGGCACCCGGTACCTCCGGAACACGGCGAGGGCCTCCTCCTGGAGCTCCCGTTCCAGGGTGTACACCACCCGGTGGCCAGCCACCCACTGCTCGTACACCCCCTCGCCCTCGTCCCAGCGGGGCGAGGGCCAGGAGATCCGGCACAGCACGTCGCGGCACGTCGAGACCACCGGGGGGGGCTCGGGCGTGGGGCTCGGGCCGGGGGTCTCGAAGCGCGGCGCGAGCCACATCCCCCCGAGGCCGACCAGCACGATCCCCGCCAACGCCGCGGCCGCCCACCTGCGCTTGCGGCGGCGACGCTGGCGGGCGTGCCGCTCCAGATCGGACCACCAGTCCATCTCAGAACCCGTTGATCCGGTCGATCATCTTCCGGAGCAGGCCGAAGTCCCGCTTCACGAAATCCACGACCAGGCGGGGAAGGTGCTGGATCTCGGGCTCGTCCGCCTCCTCGGGCAAGGCCCCCGAGGGGGTGATCGTGCCGCCCGGCACCAGGATCTCGGCGAACTCCCGGGTCAGCCGCTCGACCGCTCCGGCCGGCAGGGGCTCGGTGAGCCGCAGCACCAGCCGGCCGTTCACGTACCGAAGGCTGTGGTACCGGCGGTAGAACCTCTGGATGATCCCCAGGGCGTCCTCCACGGATCCCGCCCGCTGGAACAGAAAGAGGTCGCTGGGGCTGATGTATCCGTCGCCCAGGAGCTCCCGCTCGAAGAACCGGATCCAGCGGTCCCAGTAGGTCCCCCCCGGCTCGTCGATCAGGACCAGGGGGATCGGCGGCTGCTTGCCGGTCTGCACCAGGGTGAGGGTCTCCATGGCCTCGTCCAGCGTGCCGAACCCTCCGGGGAACAGGGCGACGGCGTGGGCCTCCTTGAGGAACGCCACCTTCCGGTTGAAGAAGTAGTGGTAGGTGATCAGGCGGGGGGTCTTCTCGATGACCGGGTTCGGCCGCTGCTCGAACGGGAGCCGGATGTTCACGCCGAACGACATCTCCGGCCCCGCCCCCTCGTGGGCCGCCTGCATGATGCCCGGCCCCCCGCCCGTGATCACCATGTAGCCCGCCCGGGCCAGAGCCCGGCCGAACTCCCGCGCCATCGCATAGATCGGCTCGTCGGGCCTGGTGCGGGCCGACCCGAACACCGTCACCTTGCGCACCCCCCGGTACGGGCCGAACACCTTCGAGGTGAACCGCATCTCCTTGAGGCTGATGTTCATGAGGCGCAGATCTCCCCGGTCCGAGGTCTCCTGCCCCGCCTTGAGGGCGGCCAGGATCATCTCCCTCACGAGGTCCGGGTGATGCACGGGGCCCACCAGGTCGATCAGACGGTCGATGGCGTCGTCCACCGGCCCGTTGGTCCGAGAAAAGCGAAGGGGTTGCGGCATGGTTTTCCGGGGATGCGGTCGGCGAGGGGTCAATGGAGGGTG
>JAJRUI010000086.1 GCA_024277875.1 Deferrisomatales bacterium | reverse complement strand
GGCGTCGTAGTGCTGGCCCGTGTGGACCAGCCGCCGTTCCACCGGCCGGTCCGGGTGGGCCGCGTTCCAGCGGTCGATGGCCGACACGATCGGCGCGATCTTCATGAAGTTGGGCCGCGCGCCCACGACGCGCAGGATTTTCATGGCTGGTGACTCGTGACTCGTGATTGGTGATTGGTGATTGGTGATTGGTGGCTCGTTGCTCGTTATCGGTGACTTTGCTCTTTGTCTTGACCTGTCACGAATCACGAATCACGAGTCACGGATTCTTTCCCACAGCCCCAGCACCTGGCGCACGCACTGGTCCAGGGGGGTGGTTGCGGTGTCCACCACCAGTTCCGGGGCGAGGGGGGGTTCGTACGGGCTGGTGAGGCCGGTGAACTCGGGGATCTCGCCGGCCCGGGCCTTGCGGTACAGGCCCTTGGGGTCCCGGGCCTCGCAGGTGGCCAGGTCGCACGCCACGTGGATCTCGGCGAACTCCCCGGGCCCGAGGAGCGCCCGCACCCGGTCGCGGTCGGCCCGGAACGGCGAGATGAACGCGGTGAGCACCACCAGGCCCGCGTCCACGAACAGCCGGGCCACCTCGCCGATCCGGCGGATGTTCTCGACCCGGTCCCCGGCGCCGAACCCCAGGTCCCGGTTCAGGCCGTGGCGCACGTTGTCGCCGTCCAGCAGGTAGGTGTACACCCCCTGGGCGAACAGCGCCTCCTCCACCGCGTTGGCCAGGGTGGACTTGCCCGATCCGGACAGGCCCGTGAACCACAACACCGCACCGGGGTGGCCGTTGCGCCGGCGGTAGTCGGCCCGCCCGATCCGGCGGTGGTGCCACACGAGGTTGCGGTCCGCTGGTGTCATGGTTCTCGCTCCCCGGTCGCGGGTTCAGACCTGGACGACTTCGAACGGGCCGGACAGGCGGGCGCTCTCGGGGCCGGCCTCAACCACGACGACGGACGCGCCGTGGTCCCTTGCCGCTGCCGCGACCGCGTCCGCGTACGTTCCCTTGACCTGGCACCGCTCGATCTCCACGCCGTGGCGCCGGGCCTCCCGCTCCAGTTCCTCGAGGGCGCGCCGGATCGCCCGGTCGCGCTGGTCCTTGACCGCGGCGCGCACGGCCGCCACCGCGCCGCGGCCCAGAACGGACTCGGACGTGAGGTAGTCGCCCAGGCGTTCGGCCTGGCGCAGGTGGCGTACGTCGAGCAGCACGAGGCGGGCGCCAGTGGCCCGGGCCCGGTCCAGGGCCGCCCGGAACAGGCGTTCGCCCACTTCCGTGCCGGAGAACACGACCATTACAGCTACAGCGTGGGACATGGGGCCTCCGTTACGGGGTGGCCACGGCGGGCCAGAGTACCACGGCTGCCACGACGCACGCGACGAACGACAGCGCGGCCATGGCGGCGCCCGCGCCGATGACGTCGCGCACCCGGTAGTACCCGGCGGAGAAGGCGATCGCGTTGGGGGGGGAGCCCACGGGCAGGGTGAACGCGAACCCCGACGGCACGGCCACGGCCAGCATGACCAGCACCGGGTCCAGGCCGAACCCGCGGCACGCGGACAGGGCCACCGGCAACAGCACGGCCACCGCGGCCGCGTTGCTGATGCATTCGGTCAGCACGAGGGTGGCGGCCACCGTGGCGGCGAGGAACAGGGTCGGGTGGGCGGGCAGGGCCCCCAGGGCGCCCCGGGCGAGCCACTCGGCCGCGCCGGTGTGGGTGAGCGCGTTGCCCAGGGCGATCGCGCCGCCGTACATGAGCAGCACCCCCCAGTTGACGCTGTCCTCCACCTCGTCCCACGACACCGCGCCGAGGGCGAACAGCAGGGTCGCGCTGCCCAGGGAGACCACGGCCATGCCCGCGGCGCCGCCAGAGCCGATCCACGCCGCAACGGTGAGGACGGCGACCGCGGCCACCTTCTTCTCCCGGCGGCCCAGGGGGCCCGCGGCCGCCACCTCCCGCACGAGGCGCTGCCGGGCCGGCTCCACGTCGGCCAGTTCCGGCCGGAACAGGGCGTGGAGCAACAGTCCGCCCGCGGCCAGGAGCACCGCGGCCACCGGCGCTGCGGCCGCCGACCACGCCAGGAACCCGAACCGGGTGCCGTCGAACTCCGACAGGATGCCGAGGGCCAGGGGGCCGCGGGCGCCGCCCAGCAGGGTGGCAACGCCGCCGATCGAGCAGCCCCACGCCATGGACAGGAACAGGAGCAGGGCGAACCGGCTCCTGCGCGGCGTGAGTTCCAGCGCGTCGGCGATGGTGGCCAGGGTGGGGAACAGGATCGCGGCCACTGCGTGCATCGGCATCACGCACGACAGGATCGCGCTGGACACCAGGACCCCGGTGGCCAGCCGTCCGGGACTGCGGCCGAACCGGACCAGGAACACGAGGGACAGGCGGCGGCTGAGGCCGGTCTCCATCAGGGCCGCGGCCAGCACGAAAGCGCCCAGGATGAAGAACACGGCCGGGTTGCCGAACAGGGCGAACGCCTCCGGGGCGGGCAGCACGCCGAACGCCGGCAGGGCGCCGAGCACGGCCAGGCCGGTCACGCCCAGCGGAACGGCCCCGGACACCCACAGCACCGCGGCCATGCCGAACACCCCGAGGGCGGCCTGGCCCGGCTCGGACAGGCCGGGTAGGGGCGGGGCCGCCCCCGCCGCGACCGGGAACGCTGCCGCGGCGCCGAGCCACAGGTAGCGGCGGCGGTACCGGTGGACGAGCCAGCGCACGGCGTCGGCCCCCTAGCCCGGCCAGCGGCCGGTCACCGGTCCCCGGCCAGCACGCCCTGCTCGGCCAGGGTATCCAGGATCTTCTGCACGCACGCGTCCACGGCCCACTCGTGGGTGGGGAGCACCAGGTCGGCGCCGCCGGCGCCTTCGTGGCCCTCGAAAGGCGCGTCCGGGTCGCCGTACGGCCGCAGGCTGCCCGGGTCCGGGTGTTCGGCGGCCCGCCGGCGGCACACGTCGGCCGGGGTGTCCAGGTACACCTCCAGGAACCGGTCGTCGCCCACGATCCGGCGCACCGCTTCCCGGTCGGCCGCCCGGGGGGACAGGAACGCGCACACCGCGATCACGCCGGCGTCGTTCAGGAGCCGGGCCACCTCGCCGGCCCGCCGCAGGTTCTCGGCCCGGTCCGCGCCGGTGAACGCCAGGTCCCGGCTGAGGCCGAGGCGCAGGTTGCGGCCGTCGAGCACCTGGGCCAGGCGGCCCTCGTCGAACAGCTTGCGCTCCAGGGCGTACGCGATGGTGGTCTTGCCCGCCCCGGCCCGGCCGGTGAGCCACACCGTGGCCGGCCGGTGCCCCAGGCGCCGGGCCCGCTCGGCCGGGGTGACCAGGCTCTCGTGGCACCGGGCGCCCGATTCCAGCCTCTGGTGGAACGTCCGGCGCTGGGTGGCCAGGTCGGCGCCCCGGGTGTCCAGGATCATGCCCGCGGCCACCGTGTTGTTGGTGAGCCGGTCGATCAGGATGAACGCGCCGGTGGACCGGTTTTTGCCGTACGGGTCGAACGCGATCGGAGCGGACAGTTCCACCACGCACCGGCCGATCTCGTTCAGGGCCAGGGCCTCGGCCGGGTGCCGGTGCATGGTGTTCACGTCGATCCGGTACCGGATCCGGGCGACCGAGCCCGGCACCTTGCGGGTGGTGTGCTTGACCAGGTACGGCCGGTTGGGGACCAGGGGCTCCTCGGCCATCCACACGATCATGGCCTCGAACACGGTGTCGACCCGCGGGACGTTGTTCACCGGGCACAGCAGGTCGCCCCGGCTCACGTCGATCTCGTCCTCCAGGGTGAGCACCGGCGCCTGGGGGGCGAACGCCTCGGCCAGGTTGCCGTCCCGGGTCTCGATGGACCGGACCCGGCTGCGCTTGCCCGACGGCAGGACCACGACCTCGTCTCCGACCCGGACCACGCCGGACGCGATGGTGCCGGCGAACCCCCGGAAGTCCAGGTGGGGCCGGATCACGTACTGCACCGGAAACCGGAAGTCGATCAGGTTGCGGTCGCTGGCGATGTGCACGTTCTCGAGGATGTGCATCAGGGTGCTGCCGGCATACCACGGCATCCGGTCGCTGGGGTGGACAACGTTGTCGCCGTCCAACGCCGAGATCGGCACGAACTGCACGTCGGCCGCCTCGAGCTTGGCGGCGAACGCGCGGTAGTCGGCCACGATCCGGTCGTACACCGCCTCGTCGTAGCCCACCAGGTCCATCTTGTTCACGGCCACCACGATGTGCCGGATGCCCAGCAGGGACGCGATGAAGCTGTGGCGGCGGGTCTGGGTCATCACGCCGTTGCGGGCGTCGATCAGGATGATCGCCAGGTCGCAGGTGGACGCGCCCGTGGCCATGTTGCGGGTGTACTGTTCGTGGCCTGGGGTGTCGGCGATGATGAACTTGCGCTTGGCCGTGGAGAAGTACCGGTACGCCACGTCGATGGTGATGCCCTGCTCGCGCTCGGCCTTGAGACCGTCGGTCAGGAGCGCCGGGTCGAAGTCCCGGTCGCCCACGGTGCCGTGCCGGGCCGTGTCGGCCCGCACCGCGGCGAGCTGGTCCTCGTACACCATCTTGGAGTCGTACAGGAGCCGCCCGATCAGGGTGCTCTTGCCGTCGTCCACGCTGCCGCACGTGAGGAACCGCAGCAGTTCCTTGCGCTCGTGCTGCCCGAGATAGGCGAGGATGTCGGTCTCGATGAGGTCGCTTTGGTGGCTCATGGGAGTCCGTGACCGGTGATCGGTGACTGGTGAATGCCGTGATTCGTGATTGGTAACTGCCGTGACTGGTGACTCGTGATTGTAACCAGTCACCAGACACGGAATCTCGTGGCTACTGTGTCGATTTCGATCGGACGGCGCGGATCAGGCCCTGGAGCATACGGGCGATACGATCCAGCTCTTCCTGAACGATCTGCAATGTGTCTGCGTCCCCCTGTTCCGTCAGGAGGGAGATCTCAACTCTGCCGGCCAGTGCCACGGACGCGTGCCAGACATCGAGATCCTTGTGGGTGCGCATCAGCGTAGCTACCGTGCCCGGTGTGAGTTGTTGTGATTCGTGACTGGTGATTGGTCACTGGCACGAATCACTAGCATCCTGCTAAAAATACCCTTCCTTCTTCTTCTCCTCCATGGAGCCGGCCTGGTCGAAGTCGATGACGCGGCCCTGGCGCTCGGAGGTGGTGGCCAGGAGCATCTCCTGGATGATCTCGGGCAGGGTGGTGGCGGTGGACTCCACCGCGCCGGACAGGGGGTAGCAACCCAGGGTGCGGAACCGGACCATCTTGCGCACCGGCTCCTCCCCGGGCTCGAGGGGCAGGCGGTCGTCGTCCACCAGGATCAGGACGCCGTCGCGCTCCACCACGGGCCGCTCGGCCGCGAGGTACAGGGGCACGATCGGCAGGTCCTCGAGGTAGATGTACTGCCACACGTCCAGCTCGGTCCAGTTGCTCAGGGGGAACACCCGGATCGACTCGCCCTTGTTCACCTCGCCGTTGTACAGGTTCCACAGCTCGGGGCGCTGGTTCTTCGGGTCCCACCGGTGGTGGCGGTCCCGGAACGAGTACACCCGCTCCTTGGCCCGGCTCTTCTCCTCGTCCCGGCGGGCGCCGCCAAATGCCGCGTCGAACCCGTACTGGTCCAGGGCCTTCTTGAGGGCCTCGGTCTTCATGACGTCGGTGTGCTTCTTGGAGCCGTGGGTGAACGGCCCGATGCCCTGGCGCACGCCCTCCTCGTTGACGTACACGATCAGGTCCAGGCCGAATCGCTCCACCACCTGGTCCCGGTAGGTGTACATGTCCCGGAACTTCCAGGTGGTGTCCACGTGCATCAGGGGAAACGGCGGCTTGCCCGGGTGGAACGCCTTGAGGGCCAGGTGGAGCATCACCGTGGAGTCCTTGCCCACCGAGTACAGCATCACCGGGTTGTCGAACTCGGCAGCCACCTCGCGGATGATGTGGATGCTCTCGGCCTCGAGTTGCTTGAGGTGGGTCAGGGTCCGGGCGGGGACCCGCCCGGCCGTTCGGTCGTCGGTCGCGGTCATGTCGTCGCTCCCCCCGTCACGATGAAGTGGGGGTTCAGGAGGTCGGGTTTGTTGTAGCGCAGGGGCTGGCCGGCCGGGGTGCGCACCGCGCCGCCCGCGGCCTCCACCACGGCGTGGCCCGCGGCCGTGTCCCACTCCATGGTCGGCCCGAGCCGAGGATACAGGTCGGCCGAGCCCTCGGCAACGGCGCACAGCTTGAGGGAGCTGCCCCGGGCCAGGGTCTCGGCCACGGGCAACCCGGCCAGGTACGCCTCCAGGTCCGGAGACGGGTGGGACCGGCTCTGGACCACGGTCAGGCCCCGGGCCGGGTCCGGGGCCCGGGCCCGGATCGGCTCGGCCGGGCCGTGCCCTTGCCGGCGCCACGCGCCCCCGCCGTGAACGGCGAAGTACAGGAGGTCGGGCACCGGCGCGTACACCACCCCCAGCACCGGGTCGCCGTGCTCCACCAGGGCGATGTTCACGGTGAACTCGCCGTTTCGCTTGATGAACTCCTTGGTGCCGTCCAGGGGGTCTACCACCCACAGCCGGCGCCATCGCCGCCGCTCGTCGAACGGCACGTGGCGGCCTTCTTCGGACAGGATCGGGACGTCCGGGGCGAGGCGGGCCAGGCCGCCGGCGATCACCCGGTGGGCGGCCCGGTCCGCCTCGGTCAGGGGGGACCGGTCGTCCTTGGTGTCCACCGCGATCGGGCCGGCGTACACGGCGAGGATCGCGCGGCCGGCCTCCACGGCCAGGTCGCACAGCGGGTCGAGTAAGGATTGCATCGGCTGGTGACTCGTGATTGGTGATTGGTGATTCGTGATCCTGGAACCTGCTAAAACAACGCGATGGCCACGCCGGCGGTGACCGCGATCTGGAACAGGATCTGGGACACGTCCTTGGTGAGCTTGAGGGCGCTCACCTGGACCACCTTGTCCGGCACCAGGATGGCGTCGCCCGGGTACAGGTCGAGGCCGAGCACTCCCTGGCTCCACCATCCGCCCGACGCGCTCTCCGGGCTGACCACGGTGCCGTCGGCCCGGACCACGTAGATCTCGCCGGCCTCGGCGGCCGGGGTGGGGCCGCCCGTGCGGTCCAGGTAGTAGCCCGCCTCCTTGTTGGACGGCTCCCACACGAGGCTCGTTGGGTTGTACACCTGGCCCACCACGCTGACGGTCTGGGGGGTGGGAGGCACGAACAGCGCGTCGCCGTCCTCCACGGCCAGGTCGGCCTCGCTGCCGGCGAACGCCTCCAGGGGCGCGAGCTGGATCACCACCCGGCCAGTGGCCCGCACCTTGGACAGCTTCTCGAACAGCTGTTTCTGGGCCGCCAGGTACTGCTGCTGGGCCACGGCGTCCTCGGGGCTCAGGGCGGCCTGGGCCTGGAACGACGACAGCCGGAGCATGTTCTCCTGCACCCGGTCCCGCAGGGCGTCGAGCCGGCGCTGCTGGAGTTCCTGGGCGCTCAGTCGGGTGAACACCGCGCCCCGCAGGTACGCCTCGGCGGTGTACCCGCCGGCCCGCTGGATCACGCTGGACAGGCGCTCGCCCTTGGTCACGTAGTAGACCCCGGGGAACCGCACCTCGCCCTTGAGTTCGATCTTCCAGGTCTCGCGCCACTCCGGGATCCGCTTGACGAACAGCCGGTCGTAGGGCTCGAGGGGCAGGTTGTCCGAGGGGTCCCCGGCCAGGGCCTTGCCCAGGTCGAAGGTCAGGGTGAAGGTGCGGGCCTCCTCGCCGCCGGGCACGACCCGGCGCACGAGTTCGGCCTGGCCCAGGTACGCCTCCTCCTTGAGCCCCCGGGCGGCCAGCACCAGGTCCCGCACCCGCATGTTGGTGGCGTACGGGAACTCGCCCGGGCTGTTGACGAACCCGCCCGCGTACACCTTCTGGCGGAACGCGAACTCGTAGGCCGAGTGGATCGTGACCCGGTCCAGGTCCTGGAGCGCGAGGTTCTCGGCCGGGTCGCCGGCCAGGGCCTTGCCCAGGTCGAAGGTGTGGATCGTGACTTCCTTGGTGGCCCGGTCGGTGCGGTACAGGTGGGCCACGCCTGCGTACGCGTCCCTGGTGACCCCGCCGGCCTTGAACACCAGGTCCCGCACGGTCATGCCCCGGGTGAGCTCGATCTCGCCGGGGCGCTGGACCTCGCCGTCCACGGTCACGGTCTCCCGGAACGATGTGTCCCAGACGGGGTGGACCACCAGCCGGTCCTGGTCGGCGAGTTCCAGGTTCTCGGCCGGGTCGCCGTCGAGGGCCCGTCCGAGGTCCACGTACAGGGTCTCCCGGGTGCGGTCGTCCTGGTAGCGCAGCAACTCGGCCCGGGCCAGGAGGGCGTCGGGCGCGAGCCCCCCGGCCAGCCGCACGAGATCCGCCACCCGGGCGCCCGGCTCGAACCGGTACAGGCCCGGGTTGCGCACCTCCCCGGCCGCCTCGGCCCTGAGGGGCGGCCGGAACTGGTCGCGGCTGAACACGTACACCTCGTCCCGGGGCCGGAGCGCCGGGTCCTCGCCCGGCCCGGACCCGTCCAGGGCCTTGCCCAGGTGGAACGCGACCACCTTCTTGGACCGGTCGGGGCCGGTCTCCCGCAGGATCACGGCGTAGGCCAGGTCCACCTCGGGCTTGAGGTTGTCGGCGCCGCCCACCAGGTCGGACACCCGCATCCCGTCGGTCCACGCGAACGTGCCGGTCTGGTACACGTGGCCGAACAGGGACACCCGGTTGTCCACCTCGGGGGGCAGGGGGTACACTCGGACCCGGTCGCCGTCCTCCAGGGGGAAGTCGCCGTCCAGGTCGGGCAGGGACACGTCCAGGGCGACCCGGCGCTCGTGGCCCACGGTGCGCACCACCTGGACCCGGCCGCCGAACGCGTCGGCCGCAAGGCCGCCGGCGTAGGCCAGGGCGGCCCGGAGCCCCTCGCCGGGGACGAGTTCGTACACGGCCGGCCGCTTGACCTTGCCCCACACCGCCACGGTGCGCTCGGCCCGGGGCACCACCACCACGTCCCCGTCCTGCAGGGGCCGGCTGCCGGCCATCTCGCCCCGCAGCAGGAACCCGTACAGGTCGAACACCGCGAGCTGCGCCCCGGCCCGGCGGAGCACCACGTGGCGCAGGGAGCCCAGGGGCGTGGGCCCCTCGGCCGCCATTACCGCGTGGACCACCGTGGACAGGGGCGACAGGGTGACCGAGCCCGGCTTCATCAGCTCGCCCACCACGAACACGCGCACGGACCGGGTGCCGTCCAGGGTGACCGCCGCGGTCACCCCGGTGATGGACTCGGCCCGGCGGGTCAGCAGGTCCCGGGCCTCGGCATAGGTGAGCCCGCCGACCCGCACCGGCCCGATCTTTGGGAACAGCACCCGGCCCTCGGGGTCCACCTCCAGGGTGTACTCGGCCTCCAGCCGGCCCCACAGGGCCACCCGGAACCGGTCGCCCGGGCCGATCCGGTAATCGTCGGGCGGGGGCAGGTTGGCCGGGGGCTCGAACGCCTGGTCCGGCTTCCTGCCGAACAGGCCCCGGCCGTACAGCTCGAGGTCGGGCTGCTCCTGTTCCAGGTCCCGGTCCCGGTCGCGGATGTCACCGAGCACGTCCTGGGCCGGTTCGCGCAGTTTCTCCCGGACCGCGGCCACCACCTCGTCGTGCTCGGCCTTGGTCAGGCCGAGGGCGGCGCGTTTCTTGGCCAGCATTCCCTGTTCCGTCCGGTCGATGAGGCCGTCTTCGAGGAACGCGCGCACGTAGGAGCCGTACAGGGCCTCGTTGCGCAGGCGGTCGGCCACGTGGGCCACCACCCGTTCTGCGTCGGATTTTTCCACTCCCCTGTCTTGGAGCCGGCGCTCGAGATAGGACCGATCTGTCGCAGCCAGATCTCCTTTGTCAGCGAGGGCCTGGGCCTGGACGAGCACGCTTCGGACCAGGGCAGCGCGTTCTTCCAGGACCGGGCTGTAGATCTCCCTGGCCTCGGCCCGGGTGAGGCCGAGGGACTCGGCCTCCTGGTCCAGGCGCTTCTCGCGTTCGTCGGTGAGCCGGCCGTCCCACAAGAGATCCTGGGCAAGCCGGAGGATGCGGGTTTTCGGATCCACTTGGGGTT
Organism: Deferrisomatales bacterium; assembly: GCA_024277875.1. Lineage (GTDB taxonomy): Bacteria > Desulfobacterota > Deferrisomatia > Deferrisomatales > Deferrisomataceae > JAJRUI01. The sequence continues at coordinate 29,573 of JAJRUI010000086.1, read as the reverse complement.
CGAAGGCCGGGGCACTGGTCTGGGAAGGCTGGCCCCGACCGTTTCCGTCCTGGACGTTCTGGGCGGTCGGCGGCGTCTTGCCCCCGGACATCTGTTGCAGGAACTGGTTCACGTCCACCCCGGCCGGCAGCTTGACCCCCGGGGGCAGGGGGGGGGACGCGGCCAGGGCCGGGCCGGCGGCCACGGCGAGACCGGCGAGGACGAGCAGGGCGACGGCGGGTGCGGACAGCAGGCGGCGGGTCGCGTTCATGGGTTCAGATCTCTCCGGTGAGCGTGAGGCCCACGTAGGTTTCGGTGCGGTCTTCCCGGTCGTCGGTGTCCAGGGCGTTCTCCACCCGGGCAGTGAGCGCCTCGACCCGGGCCCGGAGCGGCACGCCGAGCACGGCCAGGTCCAGGGCCTCCACGGCGACCTGCAGCTCGGTGCGGTCCTCCTGGGTGTCCAGGTCCCGGGCCCGCTCCTCCAGGTCCACGGCCACGGACGCGCGCCAGCCCGGGCCGAAGTGGCGGGCGACCTCGGCGAACCAGTCCTCCCCCCCCGGCCCCAGGTGGTGGCCCAGGGGCACGCCCCGGTAGGTGTACCCCTGGGGGTACTGGCCGTGCCGGTACCACCCCTTGTGGGTGCGGGCGTACTCGACCCGCAGGTCGGTTACCCCGGTGGTCAGGTAGCCCCCGACCAGGTCCGAGGTGCGCACCAGGTCCACGATCATCAGGCCCCACCCGTCCCCCTGCCACGGCGCGTTCAGGTCGGTGCCGCCGTGCTCCCAGTAGAGCTTGCCGCCCTTCAGGGGGCCCACGCCGTTGAGGATCGGCAGGCGCACGGTCACGTCCAGGGTCATGTACTGGTCGTTGTCGTAGGTGTGGTCGCCGTCCGTCACGTTTTCGTCCACCGCGGTCAGCAGCTTCCACCAGTCCTTGGGGCTGGTGTACTGGTGCCGGCCGTCACCGCTGTACAGGATGGTGCGGGTCGCGCCCAGGTCGAGCCATGACGTGGGGTGGTACGACAGTCGCATCCCGAGAAGCCGCGGGTTCGGAATCGGGTCTTCGCCGGTTCCGAACCGGCGGTCCGTGGGCTCGGGGGTGTCGTCGTCGAGCCACCCGTTGAACAGCGTGAACCGCAGCCCCCCGAGCCTGGACCAGCGGCCGGGCAGGAACAGGGGCTCTTCGGTGCGCACCCGCCACAGGTCCAGGGGCGGGGCGTTGTCGTCCAGGAGCAGGGTGCCGTGGTAGCCCACCCCGAGCCGTTCGGAGTCGCGACCGACCTTGAGCGACCACTTGCCCCACACGCCCTTGAGGTACAGCCGCTTGACCTTGCCGTCGAGGTCGCCGCCGGCCCGGCCGGCCTGCACCCGGTACCCGGCCCCCAGGTGTTCGCCCCAGGACGCCGTGCCCGCCCCGGACAGGAACGCGTTCAGCCCGGGGGACAGGCGGTCGCCCGCGCTGTGGTACAGCACCCGGCCGTCCGCGCCGTCGCTGGCCCAGTAGGTGCGCAGCTCCAGTTCGGGCACCAGCGTTTCCAGGTGGAGCCCGCCTCCCCGGCGGGCCTCTGCCGCGCCCAGGACCCGCTCTCCCCGGAAGTCCCGGAGGCCCCGCCTGCGGAGCGCCCGGTACGCGTCGGCCAGGGCCTCGTCGCCCACGGGCAGGGCGTACAGGTCCACCGGCCGGGCGACCCCGGACGACGACGCCAGGTCTGCGATCTCCACGGCGCGCCGGTCCGTGGCCGGCACGTCGGTGAGGGACGCGGCTCGGGCGGCCGGACCGGTCGCCGTGAGCGCCACGGCCGCGGCGAGCGCGACGAGGGTTCGGACGGTTTTTCGCATGGCCGGCAGGTCTTCTGGGAGCAGGGCGGGACGGATCGGCGTTGTATACCACACCGCTGTCGCCCGGAGGAAGGTCCTGGAAGCCGGAAGGAGTGCCGGACCGGCCGGTCCGTGTGCTACCATGCCGGCCGGACCGGGCGAGGAGGGCGGGTTGACCAGACGGGACGCGGCCGGGGACGGCCTGAAGGAACTCCGGGACGAGATCGACGCCGTGGACCGGGAACTGGTGGCCTTGCTGGCCCGACGGCGGGACGTGGTGGCCCGGGTGGCCGAGGCCAAGCGCCGGGCCGGCCTGCCGGTGCACCACCCGGCCCGGGAGGAGGACCTGCTGTCGGACCGGCGCCGCAGGGCCCGGGAGGCCGGCCTGGACCCGGACCTGGTGGAGGACCTGTTCCGCCGGGTGATGCGGTCGTCCCGGGTGAGCCAGTCGGCCGCGGTGACCGCCCGGGGCGTGCGCCCGGGCGCCCGGGTGGTGGTGGTGGGCGGGGCCGGCGCCATGGGCCGGCGGCTGCGGGGGTGGTTCGAGGGGTCGGGGTACCGGGTGGCGGTGCTGGAGCGGGACGACTGGCACCGGGCCCCGGCGCTCGCGGGCGGCGCGGACCTGGCCGTGCTGGCCGTACCCATCGGGGCCACGGCCGGCGCCGCGCGCAGCCTGGCGCCCGTGCTGCCCCGGTCGTGCGTGCTCGCGGACATCACCAGCGTCAAGCAGGCGCCGGTGGCCGCGATGCTGGACGCCCACCCCGGCCCGGTGGTGGGGCTTCACCCGATGTTCGGCCCGACCACCCGGGTGCTGGACCGGCAGATCGTGGTGGCCGTGCCCGGCCGGGATCCGGACGCGTGCGCGTGGGTGCTGGAGCAGTTCACGGCCTGGGGCGCGGTGGTGGTGTCGGCCACCGCGGCCGAGCACGACGAGATCATGGCCGTGGTCCAGGCCCTGCGGCACTTCGCCACGTTCGTGTTCGGCCAGTTCGTGAGCCGGGTGGGGATGGACCTGCGCCGGACCCTGGAGTTCTCGGGCCCGATCTACCGCCTGGAGCTGGGCATGGTGGGCCGGCTGTTCGCCCAGGACCCGGAGCTGTACGCCGAGATCATCTTCGCCACCCCGGAACGGCGGGACCTGCTGCGCCGGTACCTGGAGACCGCCGCCGGGAACCTGGACCTGCTGGAGCAGGGGGACCGGGACGCGTTCTGCCGGGAGTTCCGCCGGGTGGCCGACTGGTTCGGCGACTTTGGAGGCCAGGCGATCCGGGAGAGTTCGTACCTGATCGAGAAGCTGGTGGAGCGGTTTGGTTGAGGCGGTGACCAGTGATCGGTGGTCGGTGTGGACTGCCGTGATTCGTGAACCTGGAACTTGGAACCTCGAACATTGAACCTCGAACCTGGGTAGACCATGCTCGCACCCGTCCGTCTGTCCGAAGGGGTCCACTGGGTCGGCGTGAACGACCGGACCACCGAGCTGTTCGAGAACCTGTGGCCGCTGCCCCACGGCATCTCGTACAACGCGTACGTGGTGGAGGGCGCCGACCGGATCGCGCTGATCGACGCGGTCAAGGGCCTGTTCGTGCCCGACTACCTGGACGCCCTGGAGCGGCTGCTGGGGCCGGGCCGGCAGCCGGACTACCTGGTGGTGAACCACCTGGAGCCGGACCACTCGGGCGCCCTGGGCGCGGTGCGCGCGCGGTTCCCCGGGCTCCGGGTGGTGGGCAACCGCAAGACCGCCGAGTTCCTGGAGCACCTCCACGGCGTGGGTGGCGACGACGTGCTGGTGGTGGGGGACGGGGACACCCTGGACCTGGGCGGCCGGGCGCTCCGGTTCGGTCTGGTGCCGATGGTGCACTGGCCCGAGACCATGGTCACCCTGGACACCGGTTCGGGGGTGCTGTTCACCGGCGACGTGTTCGGCGGGTACCGGGCCCTGGAGGGCGCCCTGTTCGACGACGAGACCCACGTGCCCGCCCGGGTCGAGGGCGAGATGCTCCGGTACTTCGCCAACATCGTGGGCAAGTACAGCCCGATGGTGCAGAAGGCCCTGCCCAAGGTGCGGGCCCTGGAGCCCCGGATGCTGGCGCCCAGCCACGGCGTGGTGTGGCGGGGCGCGATCGACCACGTGATCGGGCTGTACGACCGGTGGAGCCGCCACGAGACCGACCCGGGGGTGACGATCGCGTACGGCTCGATGTACGGTGGCGGGGAGCGCCTGGCCGAGCGGCTGTCCCGGGCCCTGCGGGAGGCCGGGGTGGCCACGGTGCGGGTGCACAATCTGGCCCGGTCCCACGCGTCCTACGTGCTGAGGGACGTGTGGCGGTACCGGGCCCTGGTGGTGGGTACGCCCACCTACAACCTGGGGGTGTTCCCGGCCGTGGACGCGTTGCTGCGGCTGCTCGAGGACAAGCGCCTGGAGCGCAGGTTGCTGGGGATCACCGGCACCTACGGGTGGAGCGGCGGGGGCGTGAAGGGGGTGCGCGCGTTCGGCGAGCGTTGCCCGGGCTGGGAGGTGGTGGAGCCCGTGGTGGAGGCCCGGTTCACCCCCAAGGCCGGGCATTTCCGCCAGGTGGAGGAGCTGGCCGCGAACCTGGCGGCCCGGCTGGAACGGTGAGGTTCCAGGTTCCAGGTTCGGGGTTCACCAATCACGAATCACGAGTTGCCAACCACGGCAGTTCAACCGATCACCGACCCGAAACAACGGACGATCCCATGCCGATGTCTTCCGAGTTCCATCAGCGGCTGTCCCCGATCCTGGCCGAGGTGGCCGAGGCGTTCGGCACGCCGTTCCACCTGTACGACGAGGCCGGCATCCGGGACACGGGCCGGCGGCTCCAGGCCGCGTTCGCAGGCGTGCCCGACTTCCGGGAGTACTACGCGGTGAAGGCCCTGCCCAACCCCCGGATCCTCGGGCTCATGGCCGACCTGGGGTTCGGGTTCGACTGCAGCTCGATCCCCGAGATCGAGCTGGCCCGCCGGGTGGGCGCGTCCGGGGAGGACGTGCTGTTCACCTCGAACAACACCACCCGGGAAGAGATGGCCGCGTGCCTGGCCGTGGGCGGTATTCTGAACCTGGACGACGTGACCCTGGTGCCCAAGGTGCCCCGGATGCCGGACCTGGTGTGCTTCCGGTACAATCCGGGTCCCCGCCGCACGGGCAACGCGATTATCGGCAACCCGGTGGAGGCCAAGTACGGCGTGTCCCACGACCAGGTGGTGGACGCGTACCGGGCCGCCCGGGACCGGGGCGCGACCCGGTTCGGGCTGCACACCATGATCTGCTCCAACGAACTCGAGGCGGGCTACTTCGTGGAGACCGTGCGCATGCTCCTGGAGGTGGTGCGGGAGGTGTCGGACGCCCTGGGGATCCGGTTCGCGTTCGTGAACATGGGCGGCGGCCTCGGCATCCCGTACGAGCCCGGCCAGGCCGGGCTGGACCTGGAGCGGGTGGGCCGGGACGCGGCCCGCCTGCTCGCCGGGTTCGCGGCCGAGCGCGGGTACGCGCCCCGGCTCCTGATGGAGAGCGGCCGGTTCGTGACCGGACCCCACGGCGTGCTGGTGACCCGGTGCATCAACCACAAGCACATCTACCGGGAGTACGTGGGGGTGGACGCGTGCATGTCGGCCCTGATGCGGCCCGGGATCTACGGCGCGTACCACCACGTCACCGTGCACGGCAAGGAGGACGCGCCCGCCGACACCGTGGTGGACGTGGTGGGCGCCCTGTGCGAGAACAACGACAAGTTCGCGGTGCAGCGGCCCCTGCCCCGGATCGACGAGGGGGACCTGGTGGTGATCCACGACACCGGCGCCCACGGCCACGCCATGGGGTTCACCTACAACGGCCGGCTCCGGCCCCAGGAGTTGTTGCTCCGGGAGGACGGCACGGTGGAGCGGATCCGCCGGGCCGAGACCCTCGCCGACCACTTCGCCACGCTGGAGTTCGAGCCGAAAAAACTCGCGACTCGTGATCTGTGAACATTGAACCGATCACCGAAACAGCCAGACGGGGAGTTCTGGCTCGATCCGCTGGAACCGCTTGTCGGTGGTCACGATGGCGTCGCACCGGGATTCCAGGGCCGTGGCGCAGTGGATGGTGTCGGGCGTGCGCAGTCCGTAGCGGGCGCGCAGCCGTGCCGCCCGGGCGGCGATGGGGGGAGAGAGTTCGACGGTCCGGAGGTTCGGGAAGTCGATAAGGAGCCGCAGTACGGTCTGGGCCCGCTTGCCGTCGCCGGCGCGGTAGGCTGGGACGAGGAGTTCCGAGAATACCAGGCTGGACATGACCGCCGAGATCTCCCCGGCCTCCACCCGGGAGAACAGTTCCCGGGCGGTCGCGTAGTGGTCGGGGTGGCGTTCGAGGAAGTAGATCCAGGCGACCGTGTCCACGGCGACCTTGGCGCCCGGGGCCACGGTCGCCGGGTTCAGCCCGCCCACGCGTCCCGTTCCTCGTGCAACCGCGTTGCGTACCCCTCCCACGCGGACGACGCGCAACGGTCGAGGGCGTCGACGAACGAGGCCGGCGCCTTGCGGATTACGACGTGGTCTTCCTGCTCGACGATCTCCAGCAGGTCGCCGGGCTGGATCCCGAGGCTGCGCCGGATCCGGGCGGGGATGACGAACTGGGACTTCCGGCTCAACCTGGCCAGGGGCATGGGAACCTCCTTTGCTTTACCCTGCAGTAAGGCAAGGGAGGCAGCGGGCGTCAATGGGGGGGGAGGAAGCGTTCAGCGTTCAGCGGTCAGCTCACGAGTCACGAGTTATGGTTTGTGCGTCACCCCGAACCTCGAACCTCACCCCCCCAGATACGTCTTCTTCACCTCGGGGTCGTCCAGCAGGTCTCTGGACGGGCCTTGGAGCACCAGGTGGCCGTGCTCGAGCACGTAGCCCCGCTGGCTGAACTGGAGGGCCATGCGGGCGTTCTGCTCCACCAGCAGGATCGTGGTGCCCTCCTGGTTGATCTCCCGGAGGGAGTCGAACACGGTGCGCATGAGCAGGGGCGCGAGCCCCATGGACGGCTCGTCCAGGAGCATGACCTTGCGGCCGCTCATGAACGCCCGGCCGATCGCGAGCATCTGCTGCTCGCCGCCGCTCATGGTGCCGGACTTCTGCTCCTTGCGCTCGGCCAGGCGCGGGAAGATCGCGAACACCCGCTCCAGGTCCCGGGCGATGGCGTCCCGGTCCTTGCGGGCGAAGGTGGCCAGCTTGAGGTTCTCGAGCACGGTGAGGTTGCCGAACAGACGCCGGCCCTCGGGCACGTGGGAGATGCCCAGCCGGCTCACCACCCGGTCGGGGGGGGAATCGAGCAGGTTCTCGCCCTGGAACGTGATCCTGGACCCGGGCTCGGGATCCACCATCCGGGAGATCGCCCGCAGGGTGGTGCTCTTGCCGGCGCCGTTGGCGCCGATGATGCACACGATCTCGCCCTCGTCCACCTCGAAGCTCACCCCCTGCAGCGCCCGGATGTTTCCGTAGGACACGTGCAGGTTCTCCACCGAAAGCTGCATCAGTCCACCCTCTCGTCCCCGAGGTAGGCCTCGATCACCTTGGGGTTGTTCTGGATCTCGTCCGGGTCGCCCTCGGCGATCACCTCGCCGAACACGAGACACTGGATCCGCTCGCACAGCTCCATCACGAACTTGAGCCGGTGCTCGATCAGGAAGATCGCCAGGCCCAGCTCCGCGTGGACGTGGCGGATGATCTGCATGATCTGGATCAGCTCCTCCGGGTTCATCCCGGCCGTGGGCTCGTCCAGGAACAGGATCTTGGGTTCGGTGGCCAGGGCCCGGGCCATCTCGACCCGGCGCTGCACCCCGTAGGGCAGGTTGACCACCAGCTGGTCCGAGAACCGGTCCACCTCGAGGAGCTGGAGCATCCGGTGGGCCCGCTCTTCGATCTCGGCCTCCTCGCGGCGGCGGCGGGGGGTGTCGAACAGGGCGCCCACCAGGCCGTACGTGATGCGGGAGTACTGGGACATCTTCACGTGCTCGAGCACGGTCATGTGGCGCCACAGGGCCAGGTTCTGGAACGTGCGGCCCAGGCCCCGGGCCGCGATCTCGTAGGGTTGCAGGCCCACGAGATCCTCGCCGTCGAGCCGGACGGTGCCGTCGGTGGGCCGGTACACGCCCGTGATCAGGTTGAAGATCGTTGACTTGCCCGCACCGTTGGGGCCGATCAGGCCCCGGATCTGGCCGGGCTCGATGTCCAGGTCGTACGCGTTGACCGCGCGAAGGCCGCCGAACGTGTGGCCCAGGCCGCGCACCTCGAGGAGCGCCATCTCACACCTCCCCGTCGGGGCCGGTCTTCGGCCGCAGCACGTCGCGCACGTTGAACTCGGTGAACGCGATCAGGCCGGTGGGCCGGAAGATCATGACCAGGATCAGCAGCAGGGGGATGATGATCCACTTGAGGATCTCGAGGGCCCGGAGCGCCTCGCCGAGCAGGCTGATGCTCACCGCGCCCACGATCGAGCCGTACACCGAGTTGAGCCCGCCGAAGTACACCATGGCCAGCACCTCGGCCAGTTTCTGGAGCCCGAACGTGCCCGGGTTGACGTAGCGCAGCACGTGGGCGAACAGGCCGCCGGCCACCCCGGCCCAGAACGCGGCGAACAGGAACCCCATCATCTTGGTCTTCCGGGTGTTCACGGTCATCGCGTTGGCCGCGAGTTCGTCGTCGCGCACCGCGTTGAGCGCCTTGCCCATGGTGGACCGCACGAAGTTGTTGATCGTCCACAGGCACGCCACGGTCCACAGGAACACCACGGGCAGGGTGGCCCAGTTGGGCTGCTTGCTCATGCCCCGCGGGCCCCCCACGAACTCCAGGTTCTCGATCAGGCTCTTCACGATGAACAGGAACGCCAGGGAGATGATGGCCAGGTAGTCGCCCCGGGTCCGGAACGACGGGATCGCCACCACCAGGGCGCCGACGGCGGCCACGGCGCCCCCGAGCAGGAGGGCCGCCGGGAACAGCCACGGCCCGGCCGCCGCGGGCAGCAGGGCCGGGCCGAACAGCTTGTCGTTCATGAACAGCCCCACGGTGAACACCGAGGTGGTGTACGCGCCCAGGGCCATGAACCCGGGGTGGGAGCACGAGAACTCGCCCATGTACCCGTTGATCAGGTTCAGGCTCAGGGTGAGCATCACCGCGATCAGCATCAGCCGCAGGGTGATGCCCCGGTACGCGCTCAGGTCGGCCCAGATGTGCAGGGCGGCGTAGAGCACCGCCAGGTGCACCGCCGGTGACACCCACCGGGGCAGGCGGTACAGGATCCCGGACACCCGGTTCATCACCGGGCTCGCCACCCGGGCAACCAGCCAGATCGGGAGCGCGTAGATCAGCAGTTCGAACGCCAGGGCGCTGGGGATCAGCAGGGGCTTCTTGAGGGCCACGTTGAACCCGAACAGGACCGGGATCTTGGGCAGGCCCAGCAGTTCGGACAGGGGGTCGCCCACCTGCTGCTCCAGGACCACCGCGACCAGCGCGCCCGCGAGCCACCCGATCATCGGGGTACGCCCGAACTGCCGGCCCAGCCAGCCGCGCAGGCCGCGCTGCGTGCCGGCATCCGTCCGTTGGTTGACCGTGCCTTGCATCGATTCCTCCGGAAGAACAGCCCGGCTACAGGCGCAGCCGCGCGCTGTGGGGTTCGCCGAAGAACCCGTGGGGCCGGAAGGTCAGGATGACCAGGATGATCGAGTACGCGATCAGGTCCCGCAGGGTGGACGGGAACACCATGGCCACGAAGATCTCGATGAACCCGAGCAGGAACCCGGCCAGGGTGGCGCCCAGGATCGAGCCCCGCCCCCCGAGGATCGCGGCCACGAACGCCTTCCACCCGAACACGATGCCCATGTACGGGTCGAGCACCGGGTAGGCCACGCCGAACAGGATGCCGGCCGCAGCGGCCAGGGCCGAGCCGATCGCGAACGTCATGGCCGCGATCGTGTTGATGGGCACCCCCATCAGGGGCACCACCACGTAGTCGAACGCCATGGCCCGCATGGCCATGCCCCACCGGGTTCGGTGGATGAACTGGTGCAGGGCGATCATCAGGAGCACCGACACCACCACGATCATGATCTTCTTGTTGGTGACGTACACGCCGCCCACGTTGTAGGTGGCGGTCTCGATCAGGGACGGGAAACTGATCCGCCGGGCGCCCAGCAGGGCCAGGTTGCCGGTCTCGAGGATGATACCGATCATCAGGCCGGTGATCGCGGCCGACGCCCGGGGCGCTCCGCGCAGGGGCCGGTACCCGACGCGTTCCACGGTCACGCCCACCAGGGCGGTGAGCACCATGGACAGGAGGATCGTCAGCACGAGCACGAACCAGCCGGGCAGGGCCACGCCCGCGGCGGACGACAGGGCCAGCAGGCCGGTGGCCACGCCGAACCCGATGTAGGCGCCCACCATGAAGATGTCGCCGTGGGCGAAGTTGAACAGCATCAGGATGCCGTACACCATCGAGTAGCCCAGGGCGATCAGCGCGTAGAAGCTGCCCCACTGGAGCGCGTTGACCACGTTTTGCAGGAAGAAGACCATGGGGAGATCCAGGGGTCGTGAAGTCGGGGCCGAGCCGGCGGCCGGCTCGGGCGGTCGATGAAGGGCCGTTGCCTGTGTGCGGGACGGGCCGCCCGGCCGGCTTGCAGGCCAAACGGCCGGGCGGGCGCGGGGAAGCGATCCCCGGCCCGCCCGGGACTCGGGTGGCGCCGCGCAGCGGCTACGGGCAGACGGACTTGTAGAACTCGTACTCGCCGCTGTCGCTGATCCGGACGATCACCGCGCACTTGATCGGGTCGCCCTCCTCGGTGAACGTCATCTTGCCGGTGATGCCGTCGAACTCCTTGATCCTGGCCAGGGCGTCCCGCACGCACTTGCGGTCCTTCTCGATCCGGCCGGTGATCTTGCCGCACGACTGGATCGCGGTCTCCACGAGTCGCAGGGAGTCCCAGGTGAGGGCGCCCACGTCGTCGGGGACGTACCCGTACTCGGCCTTGTACCGGTCGATGAACGCCTTGGTGGCGCCGGTGGCGCCGGCCGCGGCGTAGTGGGTGCTGAAGAACGCGCCGTAGCAGTCCTTGCCGCACAGTTCCACGGTCTCGGCCGAACCCCAGCTGTCACTGCCCACGATCGGCTTGTCCCAGCCCAGCTGGTGGGCCTGCTGCACGATCAGGGCGACCTCGTTGTAGTACTGGGGGGTGAACAGCACCTGGGCGCCGGACTTGATGATCTTGGTCAGCTGGGAGCTGAAGTCCGTGTCCTTGGTGGTGAAGCTCTCGAACGCGACCACCGAGCCCTTGCTGTGCTTGGCCTCCCACGCCTCCTTGAAAAACTCGGCCAGGCCCTTTGGGTAGTCGCTGGCCACGTCGTAGAGCACGGCGGCCTTGGTGAACCCGAACTCGTCGGTGATGAAGTTCGCGAGCACCGGGCCCTGGAACGGATCGAGGAAGCAGCCGCGGAACACGTACGGCCGGTCCTTGGTGGTGTCGGGATTGGTGGACCACGGGCTGATCATCGGGGTCTCGTAGTTGTTGGCCACCTCGCCGGCCGGCACGGCCTGCTTGGACGACTGGGGCCCCACGATCACCAGCACCTCGTCGTCGGTGATCAGCTTGGTGGCCACCTTGACCGCGGACTCGGCCTTGGACTCGTTGTCCTCGATCACGATCTCGACCGGGTACTTCTTGCCGCCCACCTCGAGCCCGCCGGCCTTCTCGATGTCCTCGAGCCACATCTCGGCCGCGTACTTGGAACCCTCGCCAACCTTGGGGATGTCGCCGGTGATCGGGACGTTCAGGCCGATCTTGATCGTCTTCTTGCCGGCCATGGCGGGACACGCCAGTGCCACGGCCAGGAGGAACGACAGGGTGGTCCACGCGACTTTCCTCATGCCTGTCTCCTTTTTTTCGGGCGTCCACGCGGGACTCCGCAGTGCAGGGAGGCGCCCGGACCGGGCGGCCGACGAGAATGACGCAGCATCATAGGAGAAATCGAACGCGGGAGCAAATAGGTTTTGTTTCGGTCACACTTGGGGGTCGATCACCGGTACACCCGGGGCACCCGGCGGCCGATCGCGCAGGTGACCTCGTAGTTGATGGTGCCGGTCCACGCCGCGATCGCGTCGGCCGAGACCTCGGCAGCGCCCTGGCTGCCGATCAGCACGGCCTCGTCCCCGGCGCGCACCCGGGGGGCCCCGGTCACGTCCACCAGGGTCATGTCCATGCACACCCGGCCCACGATCGGCGCGCGCCGGCCGGCCACCACCACCTCGCCCCGGTTGGACAGGGCCCGGGGGTAGCCGTCGCCGTAGCCCACCGGCAGGGTCGCGATCCGCCGCCGGCCCCGGGTGACGTGGGTGGCGCCGTAGGACAGGGGCGTGCCGCTGGCCACCTCCTTGACCTGGGCCACCCGGACCTCCCACCGGAGGGCCGGCCTGAGGTCTGCCGCGCCCCGGAGCACCGGGGACGGCCACAGGCCGTAGATCCCGATGCCGTTGCGCACCAGGTCCAGGTGGCTGTCGGGCAGGGCCAGGGTGGCCGCGGTGTTGGCCGCGTGGCGCAGCGCCGGCCGCACGCCCCGGGCTGCCAGGGCGGCGAGCACCTCCCGGAACCGGGCCAGCTGGCGCCGGGCAAACGACAGGTCCTCTTCGTCCGCCGTGGCAAAGTGGGTGAACACGCCTTCCAGGTCCAGGTTGGGCAGGGAGCGGAGCCGGTCGGCCAGGTCCGGGGCGTCCCGGGGGTGCACGCCGACCCGGCCCATGCCGGTGTCCACCTTCAGATGGACCCGGGCCGCGCGGCCGTGGGCAGCGGCCCGGCGGTCCAGGGCCTCGGGCAGGTCGTCCCGGGCGAACACGGTTACGGCCAGGTCCCGGGCCACGGCGGTGTCCGCGTCCCCGGGGGCCACCGGCCCCAGCACGAGGATCGGGGCGGCGACGCCCGCGTCCCGGAGCTGGGCGCCCTCGGCCACGGTGGCCACCCCCAGCCACGCCGCGCCCGCGTCCAGGGCTGCCCGGGCCACGGCTGCGGCGCCGTGGCCGTACCCGTCGGCCTTGACCACGGCCATCTGCCGCGCGCCGTGGGTCGCGCGGGCTGCCAGGGTGCGGGCGTTGTGACGGACGACGGCGAGATCGACGACGGCCCGGGTGCGCACGGCAGCCTCCTGTTCGGGGGGGACGGGAGCCGGCAGGATACGACGGCCGGCTCCCGGGGAAAAGGCAGTCGTTGCCGTCGAACTCCCGGCGCGGTTCGTAGTATAACCGGGGGGCGGTTCCCGCATCCCCGTCGCCCCGGCCGGAGGGCCCCGTGACCGGACTCGTATTCACCGACCTGGACGGCACCCTGCTGGACCACCACACCTACCGGTGGGACGCGGCCCGGCCGGCCCTGGAGCGCCTGGCCCGGGCCGGGGTGCCCGTGGTGCTGTGCTCGTCCAAGACCCGGGCCGAGATGATGGGCCTCCAGGAGCGGCTCGGGCTCGGGGGGCCGTTGATCGTGGAAAACGGGGGCGCCGTGGTACTGCCGGACGGCGGTCCTCTGGCCGGTGCGTTCCCGGACCGCCTCGGTGAGCTGCCCGCCCGGGTGTTCGGCACACCGTACCCGCGGCTCCGGGACGCCCTGGACGGGCTCAGGCACGTTGCCGGCGCCCGGCTCCGGGGGTTCGGCGATGCCGGCCCGGACGAGATCGCCCGGTGGACCGGGCTCGACCCGGCCGCTGCCGCTGCCGCGGCAGCCCGGGAGTTCGACGAGCCGTTCCTGTGGGAGCCCGAACCGTCGCCCGTGGCGGTGGCCCGGGCCGAGGCGTGGCTGGCGGCCCGGGGCCTCCGGCTGACCCGGGGGGGGCGGTTCTGGCACCTCACCGGGGACAACGACAAGGGCCGGGCCGCGCTGTGGCTGGCGGACGCGGTGGCGTCCGCCACCGGCGCACGGCCCCGCACCCTGGCCCTGGGGGACGGCGCCAACGACCTGCCCCTGCTCGCTGTCGCGGACACCGGCGTGCTGGTGGCCCGGCCCGACGGCACCCACCTGCCCGGGGCCCCGGCGGGCGTGGTCCTCGAGCCGGGCATCGGCCCCGAGGGCTGGCGCCGGGCGGTGGAGCGGTGGTTGGGGGAGGTGCAAGGTCCAAGATGCAAGAACAGTGACCGGTGACCGGAAACCTCGAACCTTTAACCTCGAACCTTTAACCTGGAACCTGAAAGGTCGTTCCCATGGCCGACTTCTACCAGAACGGCGAGATCACGACCCTGCACGCCCTGGGGCCGGACGGTGCGGACCGGCGGGAGGCCGAGCTGGTGGCCTACGCGCGCCGCCGGCCGGTGGCCCTGGTGCTGCCGTGCCTGTACTCCGAGCTCCAGGGGCCGGCGCTGGCCGGCATCCTGGAGCACCTGGCCCGGGTGCCGTACCTGCACGAGGTGGTGGTGACCCTGGGGGTGGCCGGGCCGGACGAGTTCGCCCACGCCCGGGAGTACTTCGCACGCCTGCCCCAGCCGGTGCGGGTGCTGTGGAACGACGGGCCGCGGGTCGGGGAGGTCAAGGCTCGGATCCGTGCCGCCCGCCTGCCCCTGGGCGAGCCGGGCAAGGGGCTGGCCGCGTGGCTGGCGTACGGGTACCTGCTGGGGGACGAACGGGTCGCGGCCGTGGCGCTCCACGACTGCGACATCGTGACCTACGATCGGGGGCTGCTGGACCGGCTGGTGTACCCGGTGGTCCACCCGTCCCTGGGGTACGCGTTCTGCAAGGGCTACTACGCCCGGGTCACCGACCGGCTCCACGGCCGGGTCACCCGGATGTTCGTGAGCCCCCTGCTCGCGGCCCTCGAGACGCTCCTCGGGCCGCTGCCCCTGATCCGCTACCTGGGCAGCTTCCGGTACCCCCTGGCCGGGGAGTTCAGCATGGCCGCGGACGTGGCCCGGACGGTGCGCACCCCGGCCGACTGGGGGCTCGAGGTGGGGACCCTGGCCGACGTGTTCCGGAGCCAGGGGCCGGGGCGGGTGTGCCAGGTGGACCTGGACCTGGCGTACGAGCACAAACACCAGGAGACCGGGGTCGGCGCGTCCCGGCCCCAGGGGCTGGTGCGGATGGCCCGGGAGATCGCGGGGGCCGTGCTGCAGGCCCTGGCAGCAGAGGGCGCTGCCCTGTCGGACGGGTTCTTCCGGGGGCTGGGACCGGCGTTCCTGGCCCGGGCCGAGGACGCGGCAGACCGGTACGCGGCCGTGGCCGCGATCAACGGGCTCGCGTACGACCGGCACGGGGAACTGGTGCTGGCCGAGTCGTTCGGCCGGGCCCTGGAGGCGGCGGCCGACGCGTTCCGGGAGCGGCCCACCGGCACGGCCCCGATCCCCGGGTGGAACCGGGTGGCCGCGGCCGTGCCCGGGATCCACGACCAGCTCCGGGCGGCGGTGGACGCGGACAACGGCGGGTAGGCCGGGCGGGGCTCAGGCCTCCTGGTCGAGCACCACCCCGATCTGGGCCCGCAACCGGGCGAGCCAGCGGTCGAGTTCGGCCGGATCCAGCCGCTCCTGCACGCCGCTCCCCTCGGGCAGGACCACCCGGAGCCAGAACTCCCCCGCGTCCTCCTCGAGGGCGAACCGGTGGGGCCGTCCCGACGCCTCCATCGAGCGGTTCAGGGCGTCCACCGCCCCGCCGAGCAGGCTGCGCCACGCCTCGTGGCGCTGGTCGTCGCCGGTCCGGCCTTCGGCGTCTTCGTCCGGCCGGCCGTCCCGGCGGGGACGCCTGCGGCCCAGCCGGTACCGGGCCCCCCCGGGGTCCACCGGCGGGGAGGCAGGCGCTCCGTACACGTACGGGTAGTCGGGCATGGCTCACCAGGGCACGTCGGGGCACGTGCGGGTCGAGAAGTCCCTGCCGACGAACTTGTACATCTGGGGCGCCATCCACCGGCGCTCCAGCACGCCGTCGTGGATCGCCCAGGACCGGCCGCGGATCGTGTCGGCCATCCACGGCATCCGAAACGGCCGGCTGCCGTCCATGCGCTGGCGGAGCACGCCCCCGGGCTGGAACTCCCGGTGGATCCACTCCAGCTCCTCCTGCCCGCTGGCGTAGGTGAACCCGTACTGCTCGTACTTGATCGCGTTGTGGTAGGCCAGGGGAGCCACGTACAGGATACCGGTGCCCAGGGCCGACGCCAGCGCCTGCACCCCCTCGATCAGCGGCCGGAACATGCGCAGGCCCGGCCGGACCTGGTTGGGCACGAGGCCCGCCTGCAAGGCCCGGATCTCCTCTTTCAGGTTCCGCTCGGGGGAGCCGGGGGGCAGCGGGCGGCCGTCCGGCGCGCGGTCCACGTCGTACCGGGGCCCGCGGACGTCGTTCAGGACGATCCACGCCGCTTCGAGCTGGCCGTAGTAGGTGTCGGCCAGCTCGAGCACCAGGGCCGGGTCCTCCCCGGCCGGGTCGGGCCACACCTCGATCCGGAGCGACGCGCCGCCCGGCAGGGCGATCTCCCGGAACACGCCGCTGCCCTGCTCCCACCGGCCGCGGGGCCGGGGTAGGGAGAACCGCTCCAGCAGGCGGGCGGGCACGAGGTGGTCCAGGAGGGCGTCCCGTTGGTCCCGGGGCGCGTCCAGGAGGGCCCGGATGCTGGCGACGGCCACGGGCGGGTCCGCCTCACCCGGCCGGGAGGGTCACGGTGAACCGGCTTCCGGCGGCCGGTTCGGCGTGGACGCGGATCCGGCCGCCGCAGCTCTGCACGAGGCGCTCGACGATGGCCAGGCCGAGTCCCATGCCGCTGGTGCCCCGGGCGTTGCGGCCCCGGCGGAACGGGAGGAACGCCTCCTCCAGGTCTTCCGGGACCATGCCCACGCCGTTGTCTTCGACCTGGAACCGGACTCCATCTTCGTCCTCCAGCACCTCGATCCGGACCCAGCGTTCGGGCTTGGCCGGGTCGGCGTACCGGATCGCGTTGGCCAGCAGGTTCTGGAACACCTGGAACAGCTTGGCGCGCTCGCACCGCACCGGCGGCGCGGCTTCGGGCAGGTACACGGCGACGTCCTGCTCCCGGGCGTCCGGGGCCAGGGTGTCGCGCACGAGGCGGAGCACGGGCAGCGGCTCGATGCTCACCATGTCGGCCGGCTGGTCCCCGGCCTGGGCCAGTTCCCGCAGGCCGTCCACCATCTCGCTGAGCAGGGCGGCCGAGGTGCGCACCTTGTCCAGGTACAGGCGGGCCTGGTCGTCCAGCCTGGCGCCGGACTGGCGTTCGAGCAGGTCTGCGAACCCCCGGAGGCTGACCAGGGGGGTCTTGAGGTCGTGGGCCAGGCGCGCCGCGAACACGTCCAGGTCCTGGTTGCGGTCAGCCAGCCGGTGCTGGCGGCGCACCGCTTCGGTCTCGTCCACGTACCGCTCGATCCGGCCCAGGATCGCGCCCCCGGGGCCCCGCACCGGGCCGCTGTGGCGGCGAAGGTGGCGGGAGACGGGGCGCACCACCTCGATCCCGTCGTCCGCCTCCACCTCCGGGTGGTCGTACAGGTGGCGGACCCGCGCTTCGAACCCGGACGGGTCGGCCGTGGCAGCGGCGATCGCCCGGACGAGCCCGTCCCGGGGCCGGCCCACGTGGCGTGACGGGTCCACCCCGAAGAACCGCTCGACCCACCGGTTGGCGAAGCGCACCGTGTTTTTGTTGTCCACGAACACGATCGCGGACCGGGACGCGTTGAGCAGGCTGGCGAGGATGGCCGCGTACTCGTCCCGCTCCCGGTGGGCGGTCTCCTGCCGGGTGACGTCCTGGAACATGGCGCACACGTGGGGTTCGGCGTCCCCGCCCACGGCCAGGGGGAACACGACTCCGCTCAGGATCCGGGTCGGACCGGCCACCCCCAGCGGTTCCGGGCTCCACGGGAACGGAGGCACCTGGACCCACTGGCCCTCCAGCGCCTTTTTCCACAGGTCGGTCAACCCGGTCTTCCGGAACTGGGGATCCTCGAACGCGTTGAACCGGTCCACGAGCTGCTCGAGGTTTCCGGGCTTGGTCTCGAGCTGCCGGGCGGCCCGGTTGTACCGGGCGATGCGGCCGTCCGCGCTGAAGATCACGGTGGCGAACGGGTTGTTGTCCAGGAACTCGTGGAACAGGGCCTCGGCCCGCTCGCGTTCGCGCACCAGCCGGGACTTTTCCGCGGCGGCCCGGAGCTTGCGCACCAGGTAGCCCGGGTCGCGCAGGGCCCGGTCCTTGGTGAGATAGTCGGCCGCGCCTTCCAGGAACGCGCGGCGGGCCAGGGCCTCGCTGCCGTGGCTGGTCACCACGATCACCGGCACGTCCTGCTCGCTTGCCCGCAGGCGGCGCAGGAGCTCCAGGCCGTCCCCGTCGCCGAGTTGGTGGTCGGACAGGACCACGTCGGCCCGGTTGCCGCCGAGCCACGCGAGGGCCGAGGTGAGGCCTTCGGACTCGACGACCTCCAGGGCCGGGTCTGCCTCGACCAGCCCCCGGGACAGGACGAGCCGGTGGTCGGGCTCGTCGTCCACCAGCAGCACGCGCAACGGGTCGGTCACGGGTCGTCTCCCTCGGGCGGGGTTCAGTCCAGGTGGACCAGGAACGGGGTGAACCCGAGCCGCGCCAGCGCCGCCCGGGCGGACTCCGCGTCCTCGGGCCGGGCGTACCGGCCCACCCGGACCCGGTGGAACACCGCGTCCCCCCGGTCGAACCGCTGGATTCGCACGGGCCCGAACCGGGACGCGAGCCGGGCGGCCAGGCGCCTGGCGTTGGCCTCGGCGGTGAACGCGCCCACCTGCCACGCGAACGGCCCCTCGGCCCGGACGGGCGGCGGGGCGCCCCCGGCTCCGGCCACCGCCCGGACGCGGACCCGGGCGACGCCCCGGTCCACTATGCCCAGGTCCCGGGCCAGGGTGTAGGACAGGTCGATGACGCGGCCCCGCACGAACGGGCCCCGGTCGTTGATCCGGGCCGTCACCGTCCGGCCGTTTTCGAGATTGGTCACCTCCACCACGGTGCCCAGGGGCAGGAGCTTGTGGGCCGCGGTGCGCGCGTACATGTCGTAGGTCTCGCCGCTCGCCGTCTTGCGGCCGTGGAAGCCCGGGCCGTACCACGAGGCGTACCCGGTCTCGGTGTAGCCCTCGGCGGTCTTCACCGGGGTGTACACCTGGCCCCGCACCCGGTACGAGCCCGGCGGGGGCGGTCCCCCGCAACCGGCCAGAAGGACGCCGGCCGCCAGCGCGGCCCCGAGGAGCGCCGCGCGCCTACTCACCGTGGAACCGGAACCCGATGTCGAGGGTCTCGCCGGGCACCGCCTCCGGAACGGGTGGCAGGGGCTGGGCCCGCTCCAGGGCCTGGAGGGCCGACCGGTCGAACGCCTCGCTGCCCGAGGACTCCTCCACGGTGGTGTCCAGGAGGCGTCCGGAACGATCCATGACCACCGACACGATCACCGTCAGGCCCCGGCCCTGGACCCCCGGGGGCACGGCCCAGTGCTCCTTGACGTGGTCCCACAGGCGGTTGTAGTACGCCCGCAGCCGGACCTGCTGGAGCACGTTGGCCCCGGCGTTGATCCCGGCCGCACCGGACGCCTCGGCCCCCCCGGTCTGGGCGGTGAGCCGTTCGCGCAGGGCCGCGATCTTGCGGCTGACCCGCTCTTCGCCGCCGGTGTCGGGTTTGGCCGGGGCCGGGGTGTGGTCGCCGATCCTGCTGCGGAGCCGAGCGATCCGCTGGGCCACCCGCTGCTCCAGGAGTTCCGGGTTCTCCGGCGCCGCCGCCGGTTCGGCCGGCACCGCCTCGCTGCGGCCCGTCTGGGCCGGGACGGCCACGGCCCGGGGCTCCGGGCGTGGTTTGGCCTCGGGTGCCGGCTTTGGCTTCGGTGCGGGCTTGGCCCGGGGTTCCGGTGTGGGCTTTGGCTTGGGCCTGGCAGCCGGGGGCGCCTTGGGCCGGCCGGCCCCGTTGCCCGCCCCGGGAAACCGCTGTACCAGGTCCACCATGTGCATCGGCGCGTAGAACGTGCGCTCCACCGGGCGGATGTGGAACCGGCCGAACGAGAGCATCAGGCCGGCGTGGAGCACCAGCGACACGATCACGGCAAGGGTCAGGCCGCGGTTGCGGGGATCCTCGAACAGTCCGGAGTGGCGGTGTCGGCGGATCACGTCCGGTCCGGTGGTTCGGTGACCATGCCGAGGCGCTCGATGCCGGCCTTGCGGGCCTCGGCCATCACCCGGACGACCACCCCGTAGGGCACGTCCTTGTCGGCCCGCAGGAACGCCTCCTTGTCCCCCTTTCGGGCGAGGATCGCCCGGAGCTTGTCCCCCAGGGTGTCCATGTCCACGGGCGTGCGGCCCACGAACACCCGTCCGGACCGGTCCACCGAGAGCACCAGCAGGTCGGTCTGGGCGGGGAGTTCGGTGGCCACGACCTTGGGCAGGCTCACGTCCACCCCCTGCTGGATCATGGGCGCGGCCACCATGAAGATGATCAGCAGCACCAGCATCACGTCCACCAGGGGGGTGACGTTGATCTCGGCCAGCGGACGGCGGTCGCCCCGGCCTCCGGTGGGGGCGTTCACCTGCGCCCTCCCCCCTCGATTCTGGCCACGTTGTGGCTCACGATGTTGAGGAACTCGGCCGAAAAGGCGTCCATCTCGGTGGCCATGATCTTGATCGCATTGTTGAAGTAGTTGTAGGCCACCACGGCCGGGATCGCGGCGGCCAGGCCGGTGGCCGTGGCGATCAGGGCCTCGGAGATCCCGGGCGCCACCACGGCCAGGTTGGCCGAGCCGGTGAGCCCGATCTCCCGGAACGAGTCCATGATGCCCCACACCGTGCCGAACAGGCCGACGAACGGGGCGGCGCCGGCCACGGTTGCCAGGAACACGAGCATGCGCTCGAGCCGGGTGATCTCGGCTTCGGTCACCAGCCGCAGGGTGCGCTGGACCGTCTCGATCCGGCCCACCTCGGTGGACAGGTCGTCCTCGTCCACGGCGGCCGGGGTCTCGAACCGGGCGCGAACCCGGTTCCACTCCCGGTAGCCCTCCCGGAACAGTTCGGCCAGGGGGCTGTCGGTCAGGTCCCGGCTCGCGGCAAACACGGTCTGGAGCCCCTTGGTGTCCCAGAACATCTCCAGGAACTCCCGGCTCTGGCGGCCGGCCCGGCGGATCTCCCGGTACTTGTACAGGATGATCGCCCAGCACAGCACCGAGCACAGGACGAGCACCGCGAGAACACCCCCGACCACCGGGCCGGAGCCGAAGGCCATGGCGAGGATCGAGGTGGGGCCGGTGAACGCGTTCACGGGATGGGTTCTCCGCGGAGGGGGTGAAACCGCAACGGACCAGCGGGGTCGAAGATAGTGGGGCGGCCGACAGGGTGTCAATGCCCTTCCGGCCCGGCGGGTTGCGCGGTGCCCCCGGGCGTGTGGTATGGAGACGAACCGGCCCGGTGCAGCGGACCGGGAGGGGAGGAAGCGACAGATGACGGTGCAGGGTGTGCCGGAATGGATCGGGATCTCCGGGGCCGGGGCCCTGGGCGCGGTGGTGGGCAGCTTCCTGAACGTGGTGATCCACCGCCTGCCCCTGGGCCAGTCCCTGGTCCACCCCCCGAGCCACTGCCCCCGGTGCGGCGCCCGGGTGCGGCCCCACCACAACCTGCCGGTGATCGGGTGGCTGCTGCTGGGCGGCCGGTGCCGGGACTGCCGGGAGCCGATCTCCCCCCGGTACCCGCTGGTGGAGGCCCTCACCGCCGTGCTGGCCGCCGGGTGGTGGGCCCGGGCCGAGTCGGCCCTCGCGTTCGGCGTGTACTTCGTGTTCCTGGCCGGCCTGGTCGCGGTCACGTTCATCGACCTGGACCACAAGATCATCCCCGACTCCCTGAGCCTGGGCGGGGTGGTCCTGGGCATGGCCGCGTCGTTTCTGCTGCCGCTGGGGTGGAAGGACAGCCTGGTGGGCGCCGCGGCCGGCGGCGGCATCCTGGCCGCGGTGGCCTACGGGTACGAGGCGGTGACCGGCCGGGAGGGGATGGGGTTCGGGGACGTGAAGTTGCTGGCCGCGATCGGCGCGTTCCTGGGGTGGCAGGCCGTGCTGTTCACGGTGTTCGTGTCGTCGGTGACCGGTTCGGTCGTGGGCCTGGCCGCCATCGCCATGGGGGGCAGGGACCTGCGGTTCGAGGTGCCGTTCGGCCCGTTCCTCGCGCTGGGCGCCGTGGTGTACCTGTTCTTCGGGCCCGAATTGGTCCGGTGGTACTTCGGGCTCCTGCCCTAGCCGCTGTCCCGGATCACGGCCGGCCGGGCCGGCGACCGGCGGCCAGCCAGATGCCCGCCAGCACGAGCCCCCCGCCGGCCACGACCGCCGTAGAAGGGGTCTCCCCCAGGAACAAGGCGGCCAGGGCGGTGGCCCCCACCGGCTCGCCCAGGACCACCACGGCCACGGTGGCCGCACCCATCCGGCCCAGGGCCCAGTTGATCGCGGTGTGGCCCACCAGTTGGGGCACCAGGGCCAGGAGCAGCAGGTACCCGTAGGTGGCGCGCGGGTACGGGCCCGGGGGGAGGCCTGCCACGGTCGCAGCGGCCACCAGCAGGACCGCGGCCGACCCGTATGTCCAGGTGACATAGGTGCGGGTGCCCAGCCCCGGGCCGACCCGGCGGCCGAGGACCAGGTAGGCCGACATGGCGGCTGCTCCGGCCAGGGCCAGCGCGGCACCGGCCAGGGAGCCGCTGGCCGGGGTCCCGCTCCCCCAGCCGATCACCCCGGCCCCGGCCGTGGCCACGGCCGCGCCCCACGCCGTGCGCCGCTCCGGACGCTCACCCAGCACGGCCCAGGACAGGGCGGCCACGAACAGGGGGGTCGTGTTTACCAGCACCGACGAGACCGCGACCGAGGTGTACGCGAGGCTCGAGATCCAGGTGGCGAAGTGCACGGCCAGGAACGCGCCGGACAGGGCGCACCAGCCAAGGTCCCGAAGCTGGGGCGCGTTTCCCCTGGACCGGGCCAGTTCCACGGGCACGAGCACGGCCGAGGCCAGGGCCAGCCGGTAGGCCGCGATCACCAGGCTCGGCGCGTCGCACAACCGGACCCACAGGGACGCCGTGGACAGGGCCGCGACGCCGACCCCGAGCACCAGCGCCGGGCCAGGCAGCCGCCTCCGGCTCATCGCGGCCTCCCTTGACCCGCCGGGCCCCGGGCCGCTACAACGGGGCGCCTGTCGTCCGTCCACCTCGCCCGCCCCGTGCCAGGGGCGCGCCTTTCCCGGGGTCCCATGTCCGCTGCTCCTCCGACCTCTCCGGTGCGCGGTACGATCGCGTGCCTCGCGGCCGCCGCGCTGTGGGCGTCCAACGGGGTCGTGTCCAAGTACCTGATGAACGCCGGGGTGTCGCCGTTCGCCCTGGCCCAGGGGCGGGTCACGTTCGGCGCGCTCCTGGCGGTGGCGTGGCTCGCGGCGCGCAGGCCGGAGGCCCTGCGCATCCGGATCCGGGACCTGGCCCGGTTCGGGGTGCTCGGTTCGGTGGGGCTGGCCGCGGTCAACGCGTGCTACCTGGGCGCGATCGCGCGGATCCCCACGGCCGCCGCGATCCTGCTCCAGTACCTGGCACCCGTCTTCATCGCGGTGTACGCGTGGCGGTTCATGGGCGAGCGCCTGGGCGCGGCCAAGGTGGGCGCCCTGGCCCTTGCCGTGGCCGGGAGCTACCTGGTGGTGGGAGGCTACAACGTGGAGCTGGCCGGCCTCAACCGCTGGGGGGTCGCGTGGGGGTTGGCCGCTGCGGTGTCGTTCGCGTTCTACTGCGTGTACTCGGAGTACGGCCTGCGGTCCTACCCGCCGTGGACCGTGCTGTGCTACGCCCTGGTGGGGGCTGCGGCGACCTGGACCGCGGCCCTGGGGCCGGCCCGCCTGCTCAGCCTGGGCTGGGACACCCGGTCCTGGACGCTGGTGGCGTACTCGGCCAGTTTCGGGACCCTGGTCCCGTTCGGCCTGTTCGCGTACGGGGTAGAGCACCTGCGGGCCACCCGGGCCACGATCGTGGCCACGGCCGAACCGGTGCTGGCCGCGGTGTTCGCGTACCTGTGGCTGGGGGAGCAACTGGAGGGGTGGCAACTCGTGGGCGGGGCGCTGGTGCTGGCCGCGGTGGTGTGGCTGCAGCGGCAGCGGGAGCACGACCGGCTGGCCCCGGCCGCGCTCCGGGAAGGAGCAGGGGGGCAGGGGCGCGGTTGACGCCTGCACCGTCGCGCCGGTATGTTTGGCGCCCCGAAACGGGCGGGTGGGGGGCAGCCGCCTGCTCCAGCGCCCTGGACGGGAGTTCCCTGGTCCCGTTCGCGCCTGGACCGACCCATCTGTCACGAAAACGGACCGGACTCGTTTGCCCGAACTGAACCTGACCGACATCGGCATCCGTTTCGGCGGCCTGCGCGCCGTGGACGGCCTGAGCTTCGCGCTCGAGCCCGGGGAGATCCTCGGCCTGATCGGACCCAACGGCGCGGGCAAGACCACGGTGTTCAACCTGATCACCGGGGTGTACCGGCCCCACGGCGGCGCGATCACCTACGACGGCCGGGCCCTGCACCGGCTGCTGCCCCACCAGATCGTGGCCGCCGGGGTGGTGCGGACGTTCCAGAACATCCGGCTGTTCAAGGCCATGACCGTGCTGGAAAACGTGCTGGCCGGCCGCCACTGCCGGACCCGGGTGGGGGTGGTGGGCGCGCTGCTGCGCACCGCGGCCCAGCGCCGGGAGGAGCGGGAGTCGGCGGAACGCGCCGGGGAGGTGCTCTCGTTCCTGGGCCTGTACCACAAGCGGGACGAGATCGCCGGCAACCTTCCCTACGGGCTCCAGCGCCGGCTCGAGATCGCCCGGGCCCTGGCCACGGAACCCCGGACGTTGCTCCTGGACGAGCCTGCCGCGGGGATGAACCCCCAGGAGAGCCGGGAGCTGATGGACCTGATCCGGTCGATCCTGGACCGGGGGATCAACGTGCTCCTGGTGGAGCACGACATGAAGGTGGTCATGGGGCTGTGCCACCGGGTGGTGGTGCTCGAGTCGGGACGCAAGATCGCCGAGGGAGAACCCGCCGAGATCCAGCGCCACCCCGAGGTGATCCGGGCGTACCTGGGAACCGGCGGGAGGGGAGCCCGGACGCAGGTCGCCGGGCCGTGACCGCCGGGCCCGTCGCGTTTCGCCGCTGCCAGCGGCTTTCGAAGACCGCCGGCTGCCCGACCGGGGACCGCGGTCGTGGGAAACCCTCCGCGTCGAGGGGAAAGGAGCGGACATGAGAGGTTTTGCGAAGTGGACGGTGTGGGTCGTGGTGGCCGCGCTGGCCGCCCTGCCGGGGTGGGCCGCTGCAAAGACCCTGAAGATCGGCTCTCTGAGCCCCCTGACCGGCCAGTACGCGGCCGACGGCAACGACATCAAACAGGGCGTGGAGATCGCGATCGCCCAGTGGGAGGCCAAAGGCGGCGTGCCCGGCTACGACGAGATCGAGTACCTGCCCCAGGACTCGGGCTGTGACGGCAAGCAGGCCGTGTCCGCGGCCAACAAGCTCGTGAACCTGGGCGTGGTGGGCGTGATCGGGGCGTATTGCTCGTCGGCCACCCTGCCGGCCTCCGAGGTGCTGATGGAGGGCGACGTGGTGATGATCACCCCGGCGTCCACCAACGAGAAGGTGACCGAGCGCGGCCACAAGCTGATGTTCCGGGCGTGCGGCCGGGACGACGACCAGGCCAAGGTGGTGGTGGAGTTTCTGTCCCGGGAACTCAAGGCCAAGCGGGTGGCCATCGTGGACGACAAGACCACCTACACCGCGGGGCTGGCCAAGAACATCAAGAAGTTCGGCAAGGGCAAGCTGGAGTTCGTGGCCCACGAGCACGTGAACCAGGGGGACAAGGACTTCTCCGGGGTGCTCACCAAGATCAAGGCCACCCGGCCGGACGTGCTGTACATGAGCCTATACAACCCCGAGGGCAACCTGATGGCGATCCAGGCCCGGCGCCTGGGCCTGAAGGCCGCTCTCATGTCCGAGGACGCGGTGTACCACCCCAACTACCTGACCATCGCCAAAGACGCCGGCGAGGGCACGTTCTTCACGTTCGGCCAGCCCCCGTCCGAGGACATCCCCGAGGTGGCCGCGTTCATCAAGGCGTACTCGGCCAAGTACGGCAAGCCCGGCTCCTACTCGGCCTACGCGTACGACGCGGCCAACATCCTCCTGGGCGCGGTGGCCAGGGTAGGGGCCGACGACCCCGGAAAGCTGGCCGAGGCGATCCGGGCGACCCGGATGCAGGGCGCGTCCAAGTACATCCAGTTCGACGAGAAGGGCGACTCGGGCTCCACCTACAAGGTGCTGGTGGTGAAGGACGGCAAGTTCGTGCCGTACTGGGACCCGGAGACCGGCAAGCGGTACTGATCGAACGCGGGCGCCCCTCTCGCGGGGTGCGGCGGGCTGCCTCCTGGGCAGCCGCTTGGCAGGCTGCTGAAAAAGCGGCCTGCGCGCGCCCCACGGAGGGGACGCCAACTCACGAGGGTTGGAACCCGAGTGATTTGAAAGACCTCGATGGGGCCGTCCCCGAGAGGTCGTGGCTGAAAAACCCATGGACGGGGTTTTCAGCAGTCTGTTAGCGCGAGCCTCTCCCCGGCCCGGGGCGTCCCGGGCCGGGGGTCTTCCGGGACGGCCGATGGAAACGCTGATCCAGCAACTGATCAACGGGGTGACCCTGGGCTCGGTGTACGCGCTGATCGCCCTGGGCTACACCATGGTGTACGGGATCATCCAGCTGATCAACTTCGCCCACGGCGAGATCTTCGCAGCGGGGGGGTACATCGGGGTGATCACCCTGTCGCTGCTCAACTCCCGCGGGGTGCTCGAGAGCCACCCGGTGCTCGGGCTGGCCCTGGCGTTTCTGCTGGCCATGGCGTACTGCGCGTTCCTTGCCGTCGCCCTGGAGCGGGTCGCGTACCGCCCGTTGCGCAAGGCGTCCCGGCTGGCCCTGTTGCTGTCGGCCCTGGGGATGTCGATCTTCTTCTCCAACGGGATGATGCTGTGCCAGGGGGTGTACGACAAGGCGTACCCCACCCAGTTGTACGCCACCGGCCAGTTCACCGTGGGCGGTGCCGTGGTCAGCTACATCCAGGTCTACATCGTGGCCGGCGCGGTGGTGCTGATGGTGGCCCTGAACCTGTTCGTCAACCGCACCCGCCTGGGCAAGGCGATGCGGTCCACGGCCCAGGACCGGACCATGAGCGCGCTGCTGGGGATCAACGCCAACCGGACGATCACGATCACGTTCGTGATCGGCGCGATCCTGGCCGCGGCCGCCGGGGTGATGGTGGGGCTGTATTACGGGTCGGTGCGGTTCGACATGGGGTTCGTGCCGGGGATCAAGGCGTTTGCAGCGGCCGTGCTCGGCGGCATCGGCAACCTCACGGGCGCCGTGCTCGGCGGCATGATCATCGGGCTCGTGGAGGTTTTCGCGGCCGGGTACCTGGCCAGCGAGTACAAAGACGTGTTCGCGTTCATCATCCTCATCCTCGTGCTCTACTTCCGCCCCACCGGGATCATGGGTGAGCAGGTGGACGACACCCGGGTGTGAAGACCATGGCGACCGACCTGATCCGACTGGGCGTTGTGCTGGCGTGGGGATTCGTGCTGCTGGTGCCGATGCTGGGCGCCCGCCTCGGGTTCGACACGTTCGCGTTCGAATGGACCCGGATCTGGAAGGTGATGGGCGTTCTGGCCGTGGGTGGGCTGCTGGTGGTGGCGCAGCGGGCCGTGTCGGCCCGCCGGCCCGACCGGGCCCACGCGCAGCACCGTTCCCGCGTCCACGTGCCGGCCGCGTGGGGCTGGGCCGCGCTCGGGGTGGTGGCCGTGGTGTTCCCGTGGTTCGCGGACAACTACGCCCGGGACGTGGCGATCAACGTGCTCGTCTACGTCACCCTGGGGCTGGGGCTCAACGTGGTGGTGGGCCTGGCCGGCCTCCTGGATCTCGGGTACATCGCGTTTTACGCGGTGGGCGCGTACACCTACGCCCTCCTGAACACCCACTTCCAGATCCCGTTCTGGCTGGCCCTGCCGATCGGGTGCGTGGTGAGCGCGGGCGCGGGCGCGGTGATCGGGTACCCGACCCTCAAGATGCGGGGGGACTACCTGGCGATCGTGACCCTGGGGTTCGGGGAGATCATCCGGCTCGTCCTCAACAACTGGGACGCGGTGACCGAGGGGCCCAACGGGATCCTGGGGATCAAGGCGCCGGGGATCTACTACCCGGTGTTCGGCGAGGGCGCCGTGACCTTCGTCCACTTCTACCTGAAGAGCCTGCTGTGGCTGTACTTCGTGGCCCTGGCGATCGCGGTGGTCACCGTGGTCGGGGTGCACCGGCTCGACCGGTCCCGGGTCGGGAGGGCGTGGATCTCGATCCGGGAGGACGAGACCGCGGCCGAACTGACCGGCATCCCGACCCTGAAGGTGAAGCTGCTCGCCTACATGCTCGGGGCGGTGTTCGCCGGCCTGGCCGGAGCGTTCTTCGCGGCCAAAGTCCGGTACGTGAACCCCAGTTCGTTCGTGTTCATCGAGTCGGCCTTGGTGCTGTGCATCGTGGTGCTGGGGGGGATGGGGTCGATCCCGGGCATCATCCTGGGGGCGGCCGCGATCATCGTGCTGCCCGAGGTGTTCCGGGGCCTGGAACTGTACCGGATGCTCGCGTTCGGGGGCGCCATGACCGTGATGATGGTGTTCCGGCCCGAGGGCCTCATTCCGGCCGGCCGGCGCAAGCGGGAGCTGCGGGGCGAGGCCGCGGCCGAGGGGGACGCCGGTGCTTGAGGTGGACGGGATCCACTCCTACTACGACCACATCCACGCCCTCAAAGGGGTCTCCCTGGAGGTCCGGCCCGGTGAGGTGGTGTGCCTGATCGGTTCGAACGGGGCGGGAAAGTCCACCACCCTGATGACGATCAGCGGGGTTCTCCACCCCAGGGACGGCAGGGTGCTGTTCGAAGGGCGGGACATCAGCCGGATGGAGCCGGACCGGATCGTGGCCCTGGGGATCAGCCAGGTACCCGAGGGGCGACGGATCCTGCCGCGGCTGACCGTGGCCGACAACCTGGACATGGGGGCGTTCCTCCGGCGGGACCGGGCCGGGATCCGGGAGGATCTGGAGCGGGTGTACGGGTACTTCCCGGTGCTGGCCGAGCGCCGGAAACAGCTGGGCGGTACCCTGTCGGGAGGCGAGCAGCAGATGCTCGCGATCGGCCGGGCCCTGATGGCCCGGCCCAGGCTGCTCCTGCTGGACGAGCCGTCCCTGGGGCTCGCGCCGATCATTGTGGAGAAGATCTTCGAGATCATCGACCAGATCAGCCGGGGCGGCACCACGATCTTGCTGGTGGAGCAGAACGCCAACCTGGCGCTGGGCGTGTCCGACCGGGCGTACGTGCTCGAGTCGGGGAGCGTGACCCTGCAGGGGCCGTCCCGGGACCTCGCCCGGGACGAGGCCGTGCGGCGGGCGTACCTGGGGGAGACCTAGGCGCCGCAGCGCCGGAGTGGCCTGCAACATGCGGATATCATTGCTGAATATCTTTTGGTCCCCGGTGTCGCCCGGCACGCTTTCGGCCGTTGACAGGCGGCCTGCGCGGGCGTATAAAGGCGCTCCGTTTTTCAGGGGGGCGAAAAAAATCTGGTTGACACGCCCATTTCTGGGCGGTATAGTCACCGCTTGCCTCGCGAAGAAAGCCGCGGGGGCGGGTTGATCTTTGAAAACCAAATAGCGAATGGGTCTAGGCAAGCAAGGCGAGCGACCGTAGCGGGATCGGGCGTACTCTGGTTAGAGGGATGAACTGGAGAGTTTGATCCTGGCTCAGAACGAACGCTGG